>JAZGGT010000437.1:0-5111 GCA_036480555.1 Bacteroidales bacterium
CGGCACAAAAAAGGGTTACATGGTATCGATTGGTATCTGGAGCCTCGCCACAGCGGCCCATGCGCTGGCAGCAAGCTGGATCGGGTTTGCCATTGCCAGGTTCTCCCTTGCCGTTGGTCAATCGGGTAATTTTCCATCGGCCATCAAGGCGGTTGCGGAATGGTTCCCAAAGAAGGAACGTGCCCTGGCTGTAAGCATTTTCAACGGGGGTTCCAATATGGGTACAATACTGTCACCCCTGATCATCCCGGGACTGGTAATTATGGCAGGAAGCTGGCGGGTTGCCTTCCTGTGGACAATACCGATCAGCCTGGTCTGGCTCCTTCTCTGGTCCAGGAATTTCAAGAAACCTGAAAATCACAAAAAAGTTACAGAAAAGGAGTTAGCTTATATCAATAGTGACTCCGGCACTGAGGAAAATATTGAAAAACTACCATGGAAAGCCATCCTTCCGCATCGGGGTACATGGGCCATTGCTGTTGGCAAATTCATCGCCGATCCCATATGGTGGTTTTACCTGTTCTGGGGAGCCAAATTCCTGAACGAAAAATTTGGGGTAAACCTTAAAGAGATTGGATTGCCTTTTTTCACCATTTACATTGTTTCCTGGGGGATAGGAATGGTCATGGGCTGGTTTTCTTCCAGACTGCTGAAAAGCGGGATGAGCCTTAACAGGGGAAGAAAGCTGGGCATGCTGGCCTGTGCCATCTGTGCCGTACCAGTAGCATTCGTGCCCCATACCGGATCCCTCTGGCTGGCCGTCTCTCTGATCGCCCTGGCTGCCGGCGGACATTGTGGCTGGTCTGCCAACATATTCAGCCTGATGTCAGATATCTTTCCCAGGAAAGCCACTGCTTCGGTAGCCGGATTCGGTGGTTTTGCAGGAGCAGTGGGAGGTGCCATTGTAGCATTTGGTGTTGGAAAGATCCTCCAGCATATCGGCACAGACGGATATGCCATTCCTTTTGGAGTAGCGAGTGTGGGTTACCTTTTTGCCCTCGGTATGATCCACCTGATCGTCCCGAATATCAAACCCATAGAATGATCAGGGATTCAGACAATCTTCGATCATTTCTCCTTTCAGCATGCCTGCTAAATTATCGGCCGCCCTTCTTTGCAAGATTCCTATTGATGCATCTGAATACCAGGCATAATGCCCTGTAGTAATGATCCTTGGATGTGAGACCAGTCCCTCCTGTCTTTGATCTGCAGGTTCATTTTCATATACATCAATACCGGCGCTGTGGATACGTATTTCATCTGCTGCCTCAATCAGGGCGTTTGCATCTATGACCGGTCCGCGCGAGGTATTGATCACCACCGGGCACTGTCCCATCATGCTGAATGCCTCCCTGTTGAGCAGGTGCCTGGTTTCATCTGTCAGGTTGCAGTGAAGGCTGATCACATGGCTCTTCTGCAATAAATTCTCCAGATCTGATTTTTCTGCACCATGCCCCCTGAACTTTTCGTCTGTTATATAGGGATCATATGCCAGCACCCTTGAGAACAGATGCCTGGCCTTCTCACAGAGCGTCCCCCCTATCCTGCCCAGTCCGATGATGCCAAGGGTTTTATCGTGCAATTCGAATACTTCGGTAAAAGGAGGTTTCCCGAAAGAGGTCAGGACGTTCTTCTCTCCTGTGGGTAATCCGCGAATACATGCAAACATTAATGCCAGGGCATGGTCTGATACACTGTGATTGCCGTAACCCTGAACGTTGGCCACCTTAATGCCACGTGCTGTGGCTGCTTCAAGATCAATATTATCATAACCGGTACCGTACCTGACAATGAATTTCAGGTCCGGGGCCCCTGCAAAGACCTCCTCTCCGATCGGCGTATCCCTGACCAGGAGGCCTTTTGCTTTCATGGCCAATGCTTTTTTCGCAGGGATATCCACTCGTTCACCCGGGAATATCTGCAGTTCATAGCCCATGCCTGCAAAGAGTTCTTTTTCATAATCATAGGATCTGTATCCAGTATCAATAATTGCAACAATTGCCATTGTTCTTAGTTTATTTTGATAGTCAATATTCAGGCTTTTTACCAGTCAACTACAGAACCATCGGAATCGAGGTATGTTTCATGGCTTTTCCAGTCATGTCCCAGCTTTTCAGCGACTGCTTCTTCATCAAGTTCTATCCCGAGCCCGGGTCCCACAGGTATCGGGATATGCCCATCGACCACTTCGAATGGTATTTTCAGGTACCCTTCACCCAGATTAACCTGCTCCTGGCATAAGAAATTGGGGATGCTGGCAGATAGCTGAATACCCGCCGCCAGGGAAATGGGTCCCAGGGGATTATGCGGGGCAATGGAGGCATAGTAGGCTTCGGCCATCCCTGCAATCAGCCTGCACTCAAAGATCCCGCCGGCATGGCAGAGATCAGGTTGCAGGATGGTGGCGGCACCTTTCTCGAGGATCTCCCGGAAGCCCCATTTTGTAAAGATGCGCTCTCCCGTGGCAATGGGAATATGGGTTTTTCTTGCCAGCTCAGCCATCACATCCACATTCTGGCAATTGACCGGTTCCTCGATAAAAAATGGCTGGTAGGGTTCGAGGGCATTGATCAGGAGGGAAGCGTTCTGGGGACTGATAGCCCCGTGGAAATCGATGCCGATATCCGCATCATTGCCGGCGGTTTCACGTAACAGAGCGAAGTGTTCCACGGCTTTGTCAATGAACCCGGGGGAAGCGATAACTCCGGATTGCCTCGCATTGAGCACTCCGGTCTTAAAAGCAGTAAAACCATCTTCCCTGGCCTTTTTGATGGCTTCAACCGACCTTGCATGTGCGTATACGCGAACACTATGGCGCGTAGGACCGCCAAGTAATTCATATACAGGTACACCCAGAGCTTTCCCCTTGATGTCCCACAAAGCCTGTTCGACCCCACTGAGGGCGCTGGTCAGTACAGGTCCGCCGCGATAAAAGGCATGCCGGTAAATGGCCTGCCAGTGATGGATCACACGCCGGGGGTCTTTCCCGAGCAGGTATGGCTCTATTTCCCTGACGGCGGTGGCAACCGTATCTGCCCGACCTTCAACGACCGGCTCTCCAAGTCCAACGATACCCTGATCGGTGTGGATCTTAAGAAACAGCCAGCGTGGTTTCACCTTGAAGGTCTCCAGTTTTGTTATACGGAATTTATCCTTCATATTTTCGTCCCGGCCGGGCCCTCCCTCCAGCCCTGGGGAGCTGGCCTGGAGAGAAGCTGGAATGGTCAAAGCTCCCGTTGCGCCTAATGCCATGGAAGCAAAGGCCCTTCGCAGGAAGGCACGCCTTGACCGGGCAGTATCATTCATTTTTTCATACATGACATTTGCGGTTTGCGTTCTTCATGATCCTTGTACAGGTCGGTTCTTTGGGTTGAACTGAAACTGGTAGGTCAAAGTTAAAATTTATAGGGATTCAATGATCCGATTTACCCTCAATTCTATATATTTTGTGATCATCTGTCCTAATCACTGTTTTTTAATTTAATTTTAAATCCTCTTGGATATTCACCTTTCAAAATAAATCAAATGAAAAAAATCTGGATTACCCTGATCTCTCTGTTATTCATCACAACCTTGACCGTATTTACGCAGACATGGCTGCCTTCCTTTTTCTCCGACAATATGGTCATGCAACAAAATGCAGAAGTTTCTGTCTGGGGAAAAGACGATCCCGGCACGAACATACAAATCTCCGCCTCTTGGGGGGATGAGGCCGAAGTCACATCCGGCAGGGATGGACTATGGAAAACGAAAATCTCCACCCCGGTTGCAGGTGGACCCTATTCTGTAACCATTAAAGGAAGTGAAGAGATCGTTTTGAATGATGTGCTGACCGGTGAGGTCTGGTTATGCTCCGGCCAATCCAATATGGAAATGCCGGTAAAAGGATACGGCAACCAGCCCATCACCGGAAGTAATGAAGCCATTCTACATTCGGGGAATCCAGTCTTACGTGTTTTTCAGATTGAAAAAGATCCCAGTGCGGTCCTCTTAGATGATGTGAAGGGGAAATGGCATGCAGCCTCACCTGCCACTACCCCCGATTTCTCGGCAACGGCATACTTCTTCGGGGAGTTGCTCCAGGAAATGCTGGGGGTGCCTGTTGGACTGATCATCACATCCTGGGGTGGTTCCAAGGCGGAGGCCTGGATGGACAGGGAGTCCCTGGAATCATTCCCTGCAATAACCATCCCCGTTGAGGTCCCTGAAAAAGGCCCAAACCAGGCAGGAACCATCCTTTATAATGGAATGCTTCATCCTTTTGTCGATTATCACATCAAAGGAGTGATCTGGTACCAGGGAGAAAGCAACCGCAATAAAGCATCCCAGTATGCAAACCTTTTCCCGGCCATGATCGAATCCTGGAGAGCACTGTGGAACCTTGGCAATTTCCCTTTTTATTTTGTGCAGATCTCACCTTATGGTTACGGATCATCTGAAGAGACAAAACATGCAACTGCCCTCCTGCGTGAAGCACAACTCCATACCATGCAGCATGTTGAAAATACCGGGATGGTCGTAACCGCGGATATTGGTGATTGTGAATGCATTCACCCTGCGGACAAGACAACCGTTGGCCGACGGCTTGCCTACTGGGCCCTGGCAGAAACTTACGGATTTGAAGGGATCGCTTACCGCAGTCCCGTTTACAGCTCCATGGAGCCAACTGAAGATGGAAAGATCAAAGTAAGCTTTGATCATGCTCCCAACGGACTTACCAGCTTCAAGAAGCCACTGGCTGGATTTGAGATTGCCGGTGATGATTCTGTCTTTTATCCGGCCCGGGCAGTCATCAACCGCGACAGAACGGTTTCCGTCTGGAATGATGATGTTTCAAAACCCCTTGCCCTGCGTTATGCCTTCGGCGATTGCGTGGATGGAACCCTGTTCAATATTGCCGGATTGCCGGTTTCTCCATTCCGGACAGATGATTGGCAGGATTTATTGATAAACCGGGACTGATCAGGTATCTGCAGGTAGAGAGAATCTCTCAGGCCCCGTCAAGGAATTGTTCAATATCTTCAAGATCAGGGATAGAAGTCTGCGCCCCCTGCCTGGTAACCGATAATGCACCTGCAGCATTGGCAAAACGCACGGCAGTGATTATATCC
>JAZGGT010000438.1:0-9494 GCA_036480555.1 Bacteroidales bacterium
TTATTATCCCGAGTACCTTTCCCAGGATAAGGGCAAGGGCAATATTGATGGAAAGCGGCCCTATCACCGATTCACCCGGTGCAGCACTCAGTAAAACCCCTGCATTGGCAAGGGCAAAAACCGGCATGACAAAATAGGAGGTAAAGCCGTGCATTCTGTGCTCTAAGGACTGCAGGGGACTGTGAACCTTGCTGATATAAACCTCCAGGTTATCAAGTGACTCCAGTTGCTGTTTGTTCAACAATAATTTTCCCTCCGAATCAGCATCAGCAAATGAATTCAGGTTTGATTGCATGACCCGGTTAAATACAGGTAATTTTATAGTTCGTTTTACGGGTACTATAAAGGCCAGAGCAACCCCGGCAACCGTCGGATGCAAACCGGATTTCAGGAAATAATACCAGATAAATATACCCACTACCAGGAAAACTCCCGGATTACGCATGCCTGCCCTGATTGCCATGAACAGCATGATAAACAATGTACCGGCAATCAACAGGTTATCCCACCCCACTGATTCGCTGTAAAATGCAGCAATGACTATCACTGCTCCCATGTCATCCACAATGGCAAAGGCGGCAAGAAATACCTTCAGTGCCAGGGGTACCCGTTTCCCGAGCAGGCTGAGTATGCCTAGTGAAAATGCAATATCGGTAGCCATTGGAATGCCCCATCCTTCCGATCCGGGATTATTGCCATGTAATATAACGAAGACGGAAGCCGGGATTACCATACCTCCAATCGCAGCAAAAATGGGCAAAGCAGCCTGCCTGAATGTGGAAAGTTCACCCACCAGTATCTCCCGCTTGATTTCCAGTCCCACGACAAAAAAGAAAAGCGCCATCAGACCATCATTTATCCAGAGGATCAAGGGTTTTGACAATTTAAACACATTGCCCACCTGCACAGATAATTCCCAGTCAACTATCCGGTTATAGGCATCCGAGGCGGCAGAGTTTGCCAGTATCATAGCAATGACTGTACAAATTATCAGGAGTATCCCACTGGCTGCCTCAATTTTGAAAAAACGTTGGAATGGACCGACGAGTGTTGTCAGGGCAGATGTTTGTTTGGCTGACATGGCTATGATTTTGCTGTGAAAATAGTTAATTTATTAATAAAATACCTCTTTGTCCGCTTTGATGAAATTGTTATAACGGCCCAGGTCGTACCAGTAGTCCTGGTTATGTATAAAATCTCCTATCTTATGTCGCTCAGCCAGCTCCAGGTACATCTCGGTCAGTGAGCGTGGTTCTGTTTTCGGGAAGAAATCCAGAAATCCTGCATTGATCACCTGTACACAGCTATTGCCAAAATTCTCAAGTGATCCTGAGGGGGTTCGGACCATCCTCTTTTCCCCTGTTTCATTATGTATCCATCCACATAAAGATCCTGTACTGTCAAATAACAGGGATCTTGATGTTGGCCGCTTCTTCACTGCGATGGTTGCCAACGCCTTACCATCCCTGTGATACCTGATGAGATCGCCAATATCCAGATCGGTATACACATCTACATTGTGGACAATAAAATCTTCTTCCCCCTTTAAAAATTCCCTGGCCTGCAATAAGGCGCCGCCGGTATCCATCAATTCACCGGTTTCATCTGAGATGTGTAAGCTCACTCCCTCCACCACCAGGTTGTCAAGGAACTCAAGCACCTTGCCGGCAAAATGATGGACGTTTACCATGATTTGGTATATGCCTGCATCCGCCAGGTTCCTGATAATTCTCTCCACCAGCGGTGTTCCCTTAAAAGGAACAAGTGCCTTGGGTGTATTATCAGTCAGGGGCTTCAGCCTGCTACCCAATCCTGCGGCAAGGATTATTGCTCTCATCAGATTATTTATCCAACTCCCTGTGTTTCAAAATAACATTTACAGGGTGTTTTTCTTCAAGGTAGGCCTTAAGCTGTTCGGCACAGTATACTGATCTGTGTTGTCCGCCGGTGCAACCAAAATTTATCATTAAATTAGTATATTCCCTTTGCATATATACCTCGACAGATTGGTCAACCAAAGCAAATATCTTTCCCAGGAAATCCGAAACTTCCTGTTTGCTTGTCATGAAGTCTATGACATCCTTATCCCGGCCTGTTGATTTCTTGTAAACTTCTATCCTGCCCGGGTTGGGAAGTGTCCGGCAGTCAAAAATGTATCCCCCTCCATGTCCGCTGTAATCCCTGGGGATTCCCAGTTTGTATGAGAAGCTGTTAATACTCACAGTAAGTTGCTCTTCAGCAGCAGCTGTCTGCCATCCAGGCATTACTGCTATTTGTTGTAAACATTTTGTCAGCTCGGGCATGCCTTCCAGAACAAGCGACTTATCAAGCAGCCATTCTATATTTTGTATGGCAAAGGGGATACTCTGAAGAAACAATGGAATGTTCTCTATAATTCCCCTGATCCCGTATGCCCCCATGGCCTGCAATATCCTGACCAGCACAAAACCATAGTAATATTTCTGAAATTCTTCGGCGTCATTCTTATTCACCCTCCCAAGTTTCTCAAGATAATACTGCAGTAATTCTACCCTGAAGTCTGACGGAAGATCAACCCTTGCTTCAAACAGCAATGATGCCACGTCGTACTGCAAGGCACCCATCCTGCCCCCCTGGTAATCAATAAAAAATAATGCTTCGTCCCGGACCAGGATGTTCCTGGCCTGAAAATCACGGTATAGAAAATGATCCCTTGAAGCATTCATCAGGTAGCTGGCAAAGAACTGAAAATCATCTTCCAGCTTCTGTTCGTCAAAGGGAATGCCCAGCAAATTCAGGAAAAAATATTTAAAGTGGTTCATATCCCATAAAACCGACTGCCTGTCAAATTCCATCCGGGGAACACAGACGGAATAATCCAATCCCGCATGCCCTTCCACCTGAAATCTCAACAGATGCTCAAGAGTCGAGTGATAAAAAGGGCGTACCTTCCCGGGAAATGATCCTTCCTCCCTGTCCTGATCAACCAGATGTTTCAACATCAGATCACCCAGGTCCTCCAGCAGGTATATTCCCTTTTCCTCCTGAACAGCGTACAGTTCAGGTACATTCAGTCCTTTGTTTCTAAAATGCTCGGTGAACCTGAGAAACGCCTTTGTTATCAGGGGATCCGGACTGATTGCACCAATGCAACCGGCATCCTGCCCTTCCATTCTGAAATACCTCCTGTGTGAAGGAGATCTGGGCAATTCATTGATTTTATGAGCTTGTATGCCGTAGTGTTGGCGGAACAGTTCCTGTAATTCTTCCTTTTTCAATGCAGACGAAATTAATACATGCAAAAATAATAAATTAAAGATGCGCAGGTCTAATAACTATTTTTATAATTTTACGCTAGAATACTTACAAGATGAAACTATCCATTTACAGCCAAAAAGAACTGAATTTCGTTGAGCTCAATCTGACCGGCACTGATGAGGACTACAATAAACTGGATGCTGAATCCAGGTATCTTGACAGCGTTGTTTTTAATCTTTTCACCGCCTGCTTTGAAAAATCCAATAAGCTGTATGAATATTATGATGCTACCAAGTACAACACCCGTTATATCATCCCCCTGAGAAACCAATTGCTCACCCACCTGATTATGCTTCAAAAGCTCAGAACCCTTTCCGGGTTTCAGTCCTTCCTGGATGAGAAGGTGTTTGGAAAAGATTTCCTCCGGGCCCTTGTCAGGATGGATAAAACCTGGATGGATCACTGGACCATCTACCATGAAAAGATGGTCAAGATCAACCAGGAGCTGCTTGATCTAGTCGACTATTGCATAGATGAGGACCATAACCTGTATGTCATCGGATACTGAAAAAATATCATCATGCCCAGTTTTGTAATTACTGATAAATGTGACGGATGCAAGGCATTGGACAGAACTGCATGCCAGTACATCTGTCCCAATGACCTGATGGTCCTGGACAAACAGAGCAACAAGGCCAGGAACCGGGCTCCCGAAATGTGCTGGGAATGCTACAATTGCGTAAAGATCTGTCCCACCCAGGCTATTGAGGTCCGCGGTTACGCCGATTTCATGCCCCTTGGAGGCGTTGTACAACCACTGCGAAGTTCAGATGCCATCATGTGGTCAGTGAAGTTCAGGGACGGGCAGATCAAGCGGTTCAAGTTTCCTACCCGGACAACCCCGGAAGGGTCTGCCGATCCTGATGCCGGTTTTGAGACCGGCACCGAGGACCTGAAAAGCCCATTACTTCGTACAGAGCCCGCCTCCACCGGTCTTGATGAACTGGAAAAAATCTGATTATGAGTATTACAGAGAACTTTGAAACCGTCGAGATCCAGACGGATATCCTCATTCTTGGAGGTGGAATGGCCGCCTGCGGGGCTGCCTATGAAGCTGCCCACTGGGCGAAAAAAAATAAGCTTCGTGTCACCCTGGTGGATAAAGCCTCTATGGACAGGTCCGGTGCGGTTGCCATGGGACTGTCTGCGATCAATATGTACCTGGGACTCAAGGAAGGGAATAATTCACTCAGCGATTATGTGAAATATGTCAAGAATGACCTGATGGGAATTGCCCGCGATGACCTGGTTGCCAATATAGGCCGTCATGTGGATGCATCTGTGCATTTATTCGAGAAATGGGGACTCCCCATCTGGAAAGACGATGATGGGAAATATGTGAATGAAGGACGCTGGCAGATCATGATCCACGGTGAATCCTACAAAACCATCGTGGCAGAAGCCGCTAAAAATGCCCTTGCCGAGCTCGGTGAAAAAGGCCAGTACCTTGAACGGGTGTTCATCACGGATCCCATTATGGAAGGCAATCGCTGTGTCGGGGCCATAGGATTCAGTGTCAGGGATATGAAGGTATATATTTTCAGGGCAAAATCTGTGTTGGCGACCATGGGGGGAGCTGTTCACATATTTAAACCAAAATCAGTTGGTGAGGGACTGGGAAGGTCCTGGTATCCTCCATTCAACAGTGGTGCCAGTGCTTATTTCACCCTTAAAGCAGGCGCAGAGATGACCTGCCAGGAAGTACGGTTCGTGCCTGTGCGGTTCAAGGATGCCTACGGTCCCGTTGGCGCCTGGTTCCTGCTTTTCCAGGCACAGGCCACCAATGCCCTTGGGGAAAACTACATGCAGACCCGCGCTGCTGAACTGGAGAAATGGGCCCCCTACGGATTGGAAAAACCCACTCCAGCCAACCTGAGGAATTACCTTATGATGCTGGAGATCGAGGATGGAAAGAGCCCCATTTACATGAGGACGGATGAAGCCATCAAAAAGATCGTAGAGAGCATCCCTGATGAAAAAGAAGCAAAACGAAAACTGAAAGAACTTGAAAAGGAGGCCTGGGAAGATTTTCTCGACATGACCGTGAGCCAGGCTTTGCTCTGGGCATCCATGAACATCAAACCGGATGAGAAACCTTCCGAGATATCGGCCTGCGAGCCCTACTTTATCTCCTCCCACTCCGGGGCATCCGGTGCCTGGGTAAGCGGACCGGAGGACCTTGCCCCCGATCCCTACAAATGGGGTTACCCTAATATGACCACGGTGAAAGGATTATTCGCAGCCGGGGATGCCTCGGGCGCATCAAGCCATAAATTCTCTTCCGGTTCCTTTACTGAAGGCCGCATTGCCGCCAAGGCTGCAGCCTCATTCTGTGTTGATAATGAGGAGCTCCCTGTCCTTTCAGATGAAAAAATAAATGAGCTGAAACAGGGGATACTGCAGCCCCTTGAGCTTTTCGAAAACCACAAGGCCTATACACAGGATCCCGATGTAAATCCCAATTACATCAAACCCCAGATGTTCATGTTCCGGCTGCAGAAGATCATGGATGAATACGCTGGCGGTGCTTCTAGCGGGTATAAAACATCAGCCCCCCTGCTTGAAAAGGGTTTGGAGTATCTCGAAATGCTGAAAGAAGATGCGGCAAAGCTGGCTGCAGAGGATACCCATGAACTGATGCGTTGCTGGGAGAATATCCACCGTATCTGGCAGGCTGAATCGCATATCCGGACCATGCTCTTCCGGGAGGAAACACGATGGCCGGGGTATTATTTCAGGAGCGATTTCCCGGAGATGTCGGGGGACTGGAAAGTTTTTGTCAATTGCCGCTGGAACCCCGATTCAGACGAATGGGAATTGTTAAAGCGGGATGTTATAGACCTGGTTGATTAATGCTGGAACCTGATCAAAATACCGTTCTGGTCATTGGCGGGGGCATCAGCGGGATGACCGCTGCAGTAGAGGCTGCTGAAACAGGCTGCCGGGTATACCTGGTGGAGAAGCTGCCCTACCTTGGCGGACAGGTGGCCAGGATCAATGAATACTTCCCCAAGTTATGTCCCCCGTATTGCGGACTAGAAATAAACTTCAAACGGATCAGGAACAATCCACAGATCGAGGTACTTACCTCTTCAATGGTTGAGGAGATCAGTGGTTGTGCAGGGGACTTTAAAGCAGGGATCAAAACCGGGCCTGAATATGTGACGAGGGACTGTACAGCTTGCGGGGAGTGTGCGGCCGTTTGTCCCGTTGAAACAGATGATCCGTTTAATTACGGGATGACCTCCCGTAAGGCCATTGCACTGCCCCACGAACTGGCCTATCCGGCCCGCTTTCACCTGGATGATACAGCCTGCGATATGGAGTCCTGCAAAAAATGTGTCGATGCATGTCTTTATAATGCAATAAAACTTGACGCTGAGCCAAGGACACATGAGATCAATATCAACAGCATAATTCTCACCACCGGCTGGAAGCCCTATGAACCTGGTAATCTGGAGGAATTTTCATGGGGGAAATCGCCTGATGTCCTGACCAATGTCATGATGGAACGCCTGGCGGCGCCTAATGGCCCTACCGGAGGAAAGATATTAAAACCATCCGATCAGCAGCCGGCTGAAAAAATCGCATTTGTGCAATGTGCAGGTTCCCGTGATGAGAACCATCTCCCCTACTGTTCTGCAGTCTGTTGCTCGGCCTCCCTGAAACAGGCGCTCTATTTCACCCGGCAGAATGAGGAACATAGGGCAGATATCTATTATATCGACCTCAGGGTAACGGGCAGGAATGAAGATTTTTTAAGGAAGGTGGAAGAAAACGACCAGATCCATCTCGTCAAGGGAAAGGTCAATGCCGTTGGACTGGAAGATGGTAAACTGGTAATAGAAGCAGAAGACATTTTGTCTGGACGGAAGATCCGGACGGATTATGACCTGGTTGTACTGGCTACGGGTATTGTTCCGGAGATTCCTGTATCGCCGGGGGTGGACCTGGACCCGGATGGATTTATAATAAAGGAAAGCCTTGAGCATGGATTCTCGGCCGGGGGCTGCTGTTGCGAGCCCAAGGATGTGGCCGCCACGGTCAGGGAATCAACCGGCATAGTGCTTAATGTCTTACAAAAGAATGCATAGGGGGTGACGGAATCAAAGAACATAGGCGTATACATTTGCAGCGGATGCCAGATCGGGAATGCCATCGACACTGCCAGACTCAGGGCTATAGCTGATGAGTCCTCATCTGTCGGGCATTGTTCTGAACATCCCTTTCTGTGCAGCCATGAATCCCGGGAGCAGATCATCCGGGATTTGCAGGAGAAGCAACTCGACTCCCTTGTCCTGGCTGCCTGTTCCCCGCGGCATGCGGTAGCCAACTTTTCCTTTGACAAAACCTGCACCGAGAGGGTGAACCTGAGAGAAGGCGTGGCATGGACCATGGAACATGGGCATGAAGACACGCAGGCAGCAGGCGAAGACTATCTCAGGATGGGGATTGCCAGAACAGAGACATCCGGTCTCCCGGATCCCTATCTGCTCGAGAACCCTGTTTCAGATATTCTCGTCATTGGCGGGGGCATCAGCGGGATGCAGGCCGCTATCAAAGCTGCCCGTGCAGGATACCAGGTATTGCTTGTTGAGAAGGAAAATGAACTGGGTGGATGGTTGAAGCACTGGCATGACATTATTCCTGTCTCAGGGGGGAAAGAAACCAATCTCAACTTTTTCCTCCAGGAAAAACTGGATGACATAAAATTATTAAAGGGGATAAAGGTTATGACCGGAACGACTGTTTCTGCCATCTCCGGAGAGCCCGGATCATTTTCTGTTGAGGTCAACCAGGGAGGAAAGGTCACCGGCCATCAGGCAGGATCCATTATCCTTGCCAACGGCTGGAATCCATATGATGCGACGAAACTGAAAGATTTACAATACAGCGACAGGCAGAATGTGGTTACCCAGGTGGAAGTGGAAGCCATGGTTAAAGCCGGGAGAATCGTCAGGCCCTCAGACAATACCATTCCCTCTAACATCCTTTTCATCCAGTGTGCAGGTTCCCGTGATGAGGAACACCTGCCCTACTGCTCAAATGTATGTTGCCTGACCAGCCTGAAACAGGCACAATACATCAGGCGGCAGCTTCCGGACACCAATGTGTTCATTGTCTATAAGGATATAAGGACACCGGGGAAAGATGAACATTATTACCAGGAGGTCCAGGCAGATTCACGGGTGTTCTTTACCAAAGGGGAAATATCGGGGATAGAAAATACGGACAACGATCGCATGTCAGTTACCATTTCAGATAACCTCCTGGGCGAACCCATCCGGATCAATGCTGATATGATCGTGGCAGCCACCGGAATGGTCCCGAACCAATCAGAGGATCTGCACCTCAGGTACCGACAAGGTGAGGGATTACAGGAGCGGAAGTATGGCTTCCCTGATTCCCATTTCATATGTTTCCCTTACGAAACACAGCGGACAGGCATTTATGCAGCTGGAGCCATACGGGTGCCACAGGGCATACAGGCCTGCATGGAAGACGCTGCCGGGGCTGCCCTGAAAGCCATTCAATGCATTGAGAGTGTAAAACGCGGACAGGCAGTTCATCCAAGGCCCGGGGATGAAAGCTTCCCGGTTTTATCTCTCCAACGATGTACTGATTGCAAACGATGCACCGAAGAATGCCCCTTTGGATCCTATGATGAAACAGAAACCGGTACACCCCTCCCCAACCCTGCCAGGTGCCGGCGCTGCGGGATCTGTATGGGATCCTGTCCGGAACGGATCATCAATTTCAATAACTACTCCATACATGCCATTTCTTCCATGATAAAATCCATCCCCATTCCGGATGAATTTGAAGAAAAGCCACGGATACTGGCTATCATCTGTGAGAATGATGCCTATCCCGCCTTTGACCTGGCAGCACAGCACCGCCTGAAGATAAGTCCCTATGTAAGGATCATCCCGGTCCGCTGCATAGGCTCCATCAATAAGATCTGGTTGTCGGATGCCCTGTCCCATGGTTACGACGGAATATTGCAGATCGGTTGTAAGCCGGGTGATGATTACCAGTGTCATTTTATCACCGGGAGTGAGCTGATGGAAACCCGTTCTGAGAACATGCAGGAGACCCTCCAGACAATGATGCTTGAACCGGAAAGGATACATACGGTATTCCTTGAAATTGATGAGTATTTGAGGATACCCGAAATCATAGATGAATACATGAAG
>JAZGGT010000439.1:0-2969 GCA_036480555.1 Bacteroidales bacterium
TTATTGAGGAATTGCAAAATGCAACAGGTTCGCAGTTGACCACCTGCATGCAATGCGGGGCCTGCACAGCTGCCTGCAGCCTGTCCGAGGAAGCGAATGTCTTCCCCAGGAAGCAGATGATCATGGCGGCATGGGGCATGAAGGACAGGTTGATGGCCGATCCGAACGTCTGGTCCTGCCACCAGTGCGGCGACTGCACCCTTACCTGTCCAAGGGGCATAAAACCGGGCGAAATACTGGCAGCCCTGCGACAAAAGCAGATATCATACTATTCAAAACCAGGCTTCCTTTCCCGCTGGATGCAGGACATCCGGTTCCTTCCGCTGCTGATCCTTTTCCCGGTGCTTATTATTACCATGATCCTGATCCTGGCAGGAACTTTTTCCCTGGTAGATTTTACCATGCCGGAAGGCCCTGTTAATTATGGAGAGTTCTTTCCTCATGGCTGGTTAAATGGCTCGTTCACCTTCCTGTTTGTTCTGTCCGCCACGGCAGCGGTGAGTGGGATAAGACTATACTGGAAGTACATGAAATGCCTTCAGGAAGACAACAGTTCGTTGCCCCGGCTGACCTTCATTAATTTCTGGCAGGTTATCCGGAAGATCATGGTCCACCGCGATTTTAACCGCTGTACAGATCAGAAAAGCCGCTCCCTGGCCCATCTCTTTGTTTTCTGGGGATTCATCTTGCTGCTCTTTGTGACATTCTTCGCCATTCTTTCCACCATCTTTTTCGAATATCCCCTGACTATCCTGAGTCCCATTAAGATTGCAGGCAACCTTGGCGCGGTCTTATTGCTCACAGGAACCACCCTGATGATTTTCCATAGACTCAGGAAAAAGAACAGTCTGGAAAGCAGGTACGGGGACTGGTTCTTCCTGTTGTCTTTCTGGCTCCTGACCTTTTCGGGGATGCTGGTGGAAGGAGCACGTTTCCACGAATGGAGCTATGCGTATCATTTCTATTTCGGCCACCTGGTCATGGTCTGGATCATCATTCTCTATTTCCCATATACAAAATTCGCCCATTTCCTTTACAGGACAACGGCGTTGATATTTCTGAAACTAAAAGGATTTTAAACTTACAACAATGACAAAAAGAAGAGATTTTATCAAGAAAAGTGCACTGGGAGCTGCCGGCATAGCCATTGGCGGTATGGGATACAGTTGCAGCCTATCCAACAGCAAGAAGAAACCGTCTATGAAATTCGGACTTGTTACTTACATGTGGGGGGCAGACTGGGATTTGCCGACTCTTATTTCCAATTGCGAAAAGACTGGACTTCAAGCTGTTGAGTTGCGTACTCAGCATGCCCATGGTGTTGAGACTACCTTGAGCGCTGTGCAAAGAGCAGAGGTAAAAAAGAGACTTGCCGACAGCCCGGTTACCTGTGTCGGATACGGATCAAACTTCGAGTACCATAATCCTGATCAGGCCATGCTCCGTGAGAATATTGAACAGACTAAAGAGTATATCAAACTCTGTAAAGATATTGGAGTATCCGGGATTAAAGTAAAACCTAATAATCTCCCTCCTGAAGTGCCAAGGGAAAAGACAATTTCGCAGATTGCAGCTTCACTGAACGAAGTTGGTAGTTTTGCCAGGGATTACGGTATGTTGATAAGAGTAGAGGCACACGGGCCACACACTCAGGAACTGCCCAATATGAAAGCAATTTTTGATCAGGTAACTGAATCAAGTGTGAACATCTGCTGGAATTGCAACAAAGTAGATATGAATCCTCCCGGACTTGAAGGCAACTTCAACATGGTAAAACAGTGGATTGGTGATGTGGTACATATCCATCAACTTCATCTCGACGATTATCCTTACCAGCAACTCTTTAACCTCTTATCAGGAATAGATTTTAATGGATATCTTCTTCTCGAAGACAGTAGAATACCTGATGACAGAATAGCTGCCATGAAAGAACAGTTAGCTGTTTTTAATGAAATGACAGCCAAAATAACGAATGAATAAGAATCTGCTCATATTACCAGTGCTGTTTCTGGAGTATTAATTTATTCTTAGGAAAAATGACTATAGAACGGGATCTTTCAAAGTTCAGTAAGCAGATATCAAATATGTTTTCCTGGCCTCAGTCTGAAAAGGATTGGAGCAGGTACAGGCTGAGGGAGGAACAGACAATATTCTTTAACCGGAACGGATATCTGTCCAATGTCAAGTTGTTGGAAAACTGGCAGGTGGATCAATTGCGTGAGGAAAAAGCAGTGCGGTTCTGGCATGACCAGCTGTTCTGCAAACCGGCTAAGCATGGAGGTGTGGTGGCCTGGCATCAGGATTACTCATACTGGATCCGGACTTCACCCATGCAGCACCTTACAACCTGGATTGGACTGGATGATGCAAGCCGGGATAATGGCTGCCTGCAGTACATTCCAGAAAGCCATACCTGGGGATTGTTGGATAAACCTGTATTGACAGGAGAAATGGAAAGAGGTTATGCATCTTTCCATCATCCCCTGCTCGTGCATGGATCTTTTGAGAACCTGTCGGACAGGCCACGCAGGGCATGTGTACTGAATGTTTTTGCTGACGGCACCTTGTCTGATTCCGATGAGGAAATCCTTGTTGGTGTTCCGAAAATTGCAAAAGGAAATAAAATTGAAGGACAATTTTTCCCCTTACTCTATCCAATGGATTGATTCGCACTGAACGCGAATTGGGCTCAAACATAAATGAGTATTATGAGAGAACCTGATAAACAAAGGATACTGGATGCCATTGATCATATTGAACGCAGGGATATTCCCCTGCTGGAAATTGATCCCGACATGGAGATCGTGAACAAGATCCTGGGAAAGAGCCTTCCATATGAACTGCACTCTTTTGAGCTGGATGCAGAAGATAATGTCGAACTCAAAGTCAGAATGGGAAAGGATATGGTATACTTTTCCCATGTATGGAGGACAGGACGTGTGCAGGTTAAGGACAGTGATGGAAGGCTT
>JAZGGT010000440.1:0-12879 GCA_036480555.1 Bacteroidales bacterium
AATTCACCAGCCCATTTCCCGACACACAATAACAGGACATAAGTGCCAGCCCAGCAGGGTTAAGGTAATGTCCCGGCCGGGAATCCCGGCTGATCCAACCTAAAGTTTAACGAATTCCACCCTTCGGTTGTTGGCCTTGCCTTCCGGGGATGAATTGTCCGTGATGGGCATGGATTCACCCAATCCCTTGGATTCCAGCCTGTCTGCAGCAATACCCATATCGATCATGGTGGTTTTGACAGTCTCTGCCCGCTTATCTGAAAGCTCCATGTTGAGAGCATCATCCCCGTCACTGTCGGTATGACCCTCCACGCTGAATCTAAGTTCCTGGTGCTCCTTCATCAGGTCAACCACCTCATTGATGATCCCCATGGATTCCGGTTTCAGGGTAGCCTTTCCCACATCAAAACGGATCCCGTTGGCAATGATCTTTCCGTCCTCCATGACCCGATCGTAAAATTTCACCCCGCCCTCAGCGATCCGGATATTTTTTAAATAGATCGGGTTCTCATCGGTTGCATGGTAACTATAAAAGGTAATCCCTGTGGGATTTACATCGAGCCGTGGTATATTGATAAGACGGGTATCATCCAGGTATGCCTTGAATTTTCCGTTGGTATATGCCACTGCCACATGAGCCCATCTTTCCTGTTTCACTTCTTTTGGATACTTGCTCGAAGATTGCCATAACTCCAGGTAGTTGTATCCGATATCCAGATCATCCTGATTCCCGGATTGATTCTCCTGGTTCTTCCTGTCATAAAGGAACATCTGGGCATAAGAGTATCCGAAATAAATATCAAATTCAATGGTGAAAACATCCGGCAGGTAATCCTGGTCTGAGTTCTCCAGATATGGTACAATGGCCGGATGGCCGCCTCTGAGAAAAATAACATTATCTCCATCCACTTCGGCTACTTCAGCAACACCGGTTACAAGATCCCAGCGCGATGGAAACTCGCCATTTTCTTCACCAACCAGGTCATCTTCAAATATTATCTTGTCACCCGGTACAAAATCATACTTAGCCCAGGTCAGCACACCTGTTTTCTCTTCTACCGTGGCTTCTGTAGCTGCGGCTGTTTCTGAGGCCGGGGTTTCGGTTTACATTACGGCGGGCTGTACAGTTGCATTTGTGGCAGTTTTGTCCTTTTTCTTGCCGAAAAGTTTGTCCATTTCATTATCGATCTGCTCATCGGTCTTTTGCTCTGTTTTTTTCCTTACTTTCTTCAGCAAATCAATCTGCGAAAAAGCAGGGTTCACTATCAGTAAATATAAAAAAACGGGTAAGATTAAACGTATTGTTTTCATTGGTATGGGGGTTTTTTTATTATAAGCTGTCAGGCATGTATACGCCCTCATAACTTAACAAGTTACTAAAAAAAAATGCCTAAAACAACTTTAATTATGCCCCGGTAACAGGCAGATCGATGTTTTCCCGCAGTCCGTTAATAAAATCCTTCAATCCCTCGAAGTCCCTTTTCTCAACTATTTTGATCAGGCTCGCCAGCTGCGTTCTGATCTTAGCTACCTGCTCAATGGTAAAGGGATTGAAAAGGATCTCTGACAACAGGTAATCATCTTCTGAAAGTACCCCGCGGGCAATATCCAGATGCTTACGGAAAGTTGTACCGGGCGCTTCCTGCTTTTTCATACAGGCTGCAAAGACCAGGGAAGACGAAAAAGGAACCGATAATGAATAGGCGATGGTCTCATCATGATCGCTAAAGCTGTACTCATATATATTGAGTTTCAGGCTGCTGTAAAAACTCCTGAAAAATTCAATGCCCTCCTGGCTGGATTCTTTAATGATGATGGCATTTTCGTTACTCAGGTCTTTGATGTTGGCAAAAGTGGGACCGAACATCGGGTGTGTGGAGACAAATCTACGGCCGCATTCTCTGTAGTATTCCAGGAGTCCGTTTTTTACAGAGGTGATGTCTGCAATGATACAATCATCAGGAAGGAAAGGATCAATCTCCCTGAAAACCCTGATGGTATTATGAAGGCTTACTGCATTGATCAGCAGGTCGGGTTGAAAATCCCTGATCTCCTCGAAGCTGAGAAACCGGTGCGAGTTAAAGAAGTACTTCAGCCTGGTCTTATCCTGGTCGACTACGCCCACCTCATAATCAAGACAAAGGGAATCTACCAGCCATGACCCCATCTTTCCGGCTCCCAATACAACAATTTTCTTCATCGGTAAAAAACATTACACTTTATTAATCCTGTTGATATTTTGTTCCATCAGCATAAAATCCGCGAGGACAATAGCTGTTGCAGCCTCAAGAACCGGCGGAACCCTCAGGGCGATGCATTTGTCATGTCTCCCCTTAATTTCCAGTTCCTCCACCCTGCCTGATTTCATATTCATGGTGTGCTGGACCTGCGAGGTACTTGAAGTGGGTTTTACAACCACCCTGAATACCAGGTCATTTCCATTGGAAATACCCCCATTAATCCCTCCAGCATGATTTGTTTCCGTTTTCCCGGAGGCATCCAGTATATTGTCATTATGTTCAGAACCCTTCATGGTGCCGGCGGCAAACCCCGATCCGAATTCAATGCCTTTAATGGCGGGTATGGCAAATACGATATGGCTGAGATGGGATTCCATGGAATCGAAAAAAGGTTCTCCCAGTCCAACAGGTACCTGCCTGACAATGCATTCCACAATGCCTCCTATCGAATCATCCGATTCAATGGCCTTTTCCACCGCTTTTTCAATATCCTTCATGCCTCCGGCTTCAAGCAGGTTTGCAGCAATGGACATCCCTCCCAACAGCTTTTTAGCCACTACTCCCGCAGCTACGAGGGCAAGTGTAAGCCGGCCCGAAAAATGGCCTCCCCCCCTGAAATCCTGAAATCCTCCGAATTTCCGGGATGCGACAAAATCAGCATGTCCCGGACGGGGCAGGTCACGCATCCTGGAATAATCTGATGAGCGTACATTCCGGTTTTCAAAAAGAACAGTAATGGGTGCGCCTGTCGTGAACCCGTTGAACAGGCCACTGACCAGGTTGGGCAGGTCTTCCTCTGTCCTGGGTGTGGTCCCTTTTGCCCCGCTCTTCCTCCGGCCAAGGTCATATTCAAAATCACCGGGTGCAAGAGGGATCCCGGCGGGACACCCGTCAATGACAACACCAACAGCAGGTCCATGTGATTCACCCAGGATGCTGATGCGGAATATACGGCCAAAACTATTCATGATTTCAAATCTAAAATGTTTATTCCTTTATTTGTCTGATTATGGAAAGCATTTTATCCTTAGTGATCTGTCCGGGTGCCGTTTCCTGTCCCGCTTCCGCCGCAGCAAAAGTAAACTCAGCTCCCAGCATGGGTGCTGCTATCCTTGAAATGACGCCCTGCTTACCCATGCCTATGATGACCATACGCAGGTCCCTGTTGTATAATTTAAAAAGGTTCTGCAGGTCCCCTGTATTGTTCACCTGGCATGCGATCTTAACCACATCTGCACCCGCTTTCCTGCAATCATTTACTATTTGCTCCAGTTCAGGCATGGCCGGTGTCCTTTCGAAATTATGATAGGAAATGATTATGGCTGTATCATGGGTCCTGGCGGACAGGATGATTTCATTAATAAATGCCTTGTCAGATTCCACTTCTATGTCCACATAATCCGCACCTGATAGTATGGCTGTTTTAAGGACCTCCTGCCGATCAGCCTCAACCATTTTTCCAGGCCTGCAGGTGGCAATGCATGAATTGGCGGCATTTACCGCCTCCTTTACCTGTTCCAGGCTCAGTGTGAGCAGATCGAAACGGAATTCTACGAAGGCTTCCTTCCGAGCCATAGACATACATTCCTCAAATCCTATCCCCCCCAGGGGTATGCAAATCATCTATCCAGTTTTTCAGTGTTGCCAGTTCAATATTACGTATCACAGCTTCGCCAATCCTGTCAAGCAGGATAAGGCCGATGGAATCACCATCACGTTTCTTATCCCGCTTCATTACTTCGAAAACATCATCAAATCCATGCGGATAATTTACCGGGAGATGGTATTTCTTAATCAAATCCCGTAGCCTGTCCACATCCTGTCGACTGATTAAGCCAAGTTTTTCTGATATACCGGCAGCCAGCACCATCCCGATACTTACTGCCTCTCCATGTGGTATTCCGGTGTTCTTTTCAAAGGCATGGGCAAAGGTATGCCCAAAATTCAATTTTTTGCGTTCGCCGGACTCCTTCTCATCCGCTTCCACGATCCGGCATTTGGCTTCCACACATATGCTGATAATTTCTTCCAGGGTTCCTTCTTCCCTGCCCAGGGCTTTCTTATGATCTTTTTCCAACAAATCAAAAAGGTCTGCATTCAAGATGGCAGCACACTTAATAATCTCCGCAAATCCCATGTAGTATTCCTCCTTTGGAAGCGTAGATAGCATATCAGGGTCGCAGATCACAAATTCAGGCTGCCTGATCACTCCCACCATGTTCTTGTAGCCTTCATAATTCACACCATTTTTCCCGCCTATGCTGGCATCCACCTGGGAAAGCAGGGTTGTTGAAACAAAACCAAAAGATAGTCCCCTGAGAAAGGTAGAAGCAATATACCCAGCCAAATCACAGACAATCCCACCTCCCACTCCCAGGATGAAAGATTTCCGGTCTGTTTCATTCGCTATGAGCTGTCCATAGATCTCCGAAGCGATGCTGAGTGTTTTGGATGATTCACCAGGTTTGATGGTGATCAGCAAAGCATCCGGAAAAAAGGCACCATAATGCTTGTAAACATTCTCATCGGTGATGATCACCAGCCTGTTCCCGGGAAGGTAGTCACCGACATTCTTGAAGGACTCCCCGACGAGAATGCGGCAGG
The DNA here is from genome assembly GCA_036480555.1 of Bacteroidales bacterium. Classification (GTDB taxonomy): domain Bacteria; phylum Bacteroidota; class Bacteroidia; order Bacteroidales; family SM23-62; genus SM23-62. Next base: position 4,845 of record JAZGGT010000440.1, read on the forward strand.
AACTATCCGTGGTATTTAAGCGGATTTCATTCATTGGTCCTGCTCTTCAGGACCAGGGTTCATAATATGTACCTGGTGGTTAATGGATTCCTGGTGGATGGCCCTGAATACACGGGTAATGAACTCAGTGCTGAGGCCTTTCTCTTCTCCCATGCTAAGTCGCATATTGATGATGGTATCCCAACGCTTGGACTGAAGAATGGCTACGTTATGAGCTTTCTTATAATGGCCAATCTGATCAGCGATCTGCATCCTGCGCTCAAAGATATCAATTATTTGATCATCAAGCTCATCAATCTCGGTCCTCAATTCCTCAATTGTCAGTAATAATCCGTTGTCCACATGAGGATCCCTGAGGACCAGTTTATCCAGCAGCTTCTTTAGATCTGCCGGGGTTAACTGTTGTTTCGGATCACTCCAGGCATTGTCCGGATCGGGATGGGATTCAATGATGATCCCGTCAAAATTTAGATCCAGTGCCTCCTGGGAGATCTCATACAGCTTTTCCCTGTTGCCACAGATATGGCTGGGATCAGTAATCACCGGGAGATTGGGTATCCTGCGCTTGAGTTCAATCGGGATCTGCCAGTGGGGATGATTTCTGAAATCAGTCTGTGCGAAAACAGAAAAACCCCTGTGTATGGCAACGATCCTTGTTATCCCTGCCTGGTATATCCTTTCAATGGCACCGATCCATAATTCCACATCCGGGTTTACAGGATTCTTGACCAGGACGGGGATATCCATTCCCTTGAGGGTATCGGCTATTTCCTGGACCGCAAATGGATTGGCAGTGGTACGGGCACCTATCCACAGGATATCAATCCCGTATTTCAATGCCTCATATACATGTTTGACATTGGCTACCTCAATGGCCGTAAGCATGCCGGTCTCCTCCTTTACCTTCTTCAACCAGGGCAATCCCGTCGATCCGACTCCCTCGAAGGCATTCGGCCTGGTACGTGGCTTCCATATCCCGGCACGGAATATATTTATGCCCATACCCGATAATTCCCTGGCAGTCTGTAACACCTGTTCTTGCGACTCAGCACTGCATGGACCTGCAATGATGATCGGCCGTTCACAGATTTTTGCCTGATCTGATATTGGTTCCAACTCAAGTTTCAATTCCATGGCAATTTGATTATATGTTTAATATTGATTTTCCCCTTTTATATTCACCCAGGATGCCCAGGTCACTGGTAAAAGGACGTATGGCCTCAAAGGATTGCATATATAGCTCATAATCACTGAATTCAACATCAATGTAGAATTGGTATTCCCAATCCATTCCCATAATGGGCATGGATTGAATCTTGGACAGATTTATATCATAAAATGACAATATCGACAGGATTTTGGACAGGCTCCCGATCTTGTGAGACAGGGCAAAATGGATGGATGATTTATTAACCTCGCCTACCGGCAAACTATCCTTACCATTGCCCAGGATCAGGAACCTTGTGTAGTTCTTCTTATTTGTTTCAATGCTTGCAGCAATGATCTCCAGGTCATATTTCTCCGCCGCCAGCCTGGAAGCAATCGCTCCGATCCCCTTCAGCTCCTTATCCCTGATCTCTTTGGCACTCAGCGCTGTATCCATGCTTTCTATCAATTTTATATCTGCATACTGGTCAAAGAAGACCTGGCATTGGAGAATGGCCATAGGATGCGAAAGGACTTCCTTGATATCCGCTATGGTCTGGCCCGGTATCGCTACCAGGTTCTGCTTTATGCGCAGATAGATCTCCCCGATGATCTTCATGGGAGATTCTTTCAACAGGCTGTAATTGGGAAGAATGCTTCCCGCCAGGGAATTTTCAATGGCCATGATCCCGTAATCCGCCTTGTCTTTCCTGAGGGCCACCATAAGATCCTTAAAAGTATCCCTGGGCATGATCTCTACCTGTTCACTTTCAAAATACTGCAGGGCTGCGATTTCATGAAATGCGCCATACCCTCCCTGGATGACTATTCTTTTTACCATATCAATAAAAAAAAAATCCCGGTCCTTTCTGGCCGGGATTCTGATTAATTATAAATTTTATATCATAATGAACCCGGTCCGGCGTGTACCCAGAAGAAAAAAAAGTAAAAATATGCAAACAGACCAGCGTTCATGTAACCTCAGTTTCAGACAATAAAAAAAGCCCCGTGGGCCGGGACTTTTGAATTAACTACTCATTCAAATGCCCCGAAGTGTCAGTTGAAATAAAAATAGTTATATTCAAAATTCCTTTTCATTGTCCCAATACAGGCTATAAACGTAATTATTCTTTTTAGAAAATGCAAATTTCAGGGAAAAATATGGGCAGGGAGGAAAAGATCAGGGCGGTTATCACCTACTTTCAGGAAAATATGCCCGAACCCGAAACGGAACTCACCTATGAGCGTCCCTATGAACTGATCGTAGCCGTGATCCTTTCGGCACAGTGTACCGACAAACGTGTCAACATTATCACTCCTGCATTCTTCAGAAAATTTCCGGAACCGGAACAATTGGCCTCTGCAAAACAGGAAGAGGTCTTCGAAATTATCAAAAGTTGCTCGTACCCAAACAATAAAGCCAAACACCTGCTGGGCATGGCCAGGGTGCTGGTTGATGAATTTAAGAATCAAATTCCTAAAGATGTTGACAGCCTTCAAAAATTACCGGGTGTCGGCCGGAAATCTGCCAATGTGATTGCTGCTGTCATTCATAAAATGCCTGTTATGGCGGTGGATACCCATGTCTTCAGGGTATCGGCAAGAATAGGATTGACCCGGGGAGCTAAAACCCCATTGCAGGCTGAGAATCAATTGTATGAAGTCTTCCCTGGTGAATTGATCCCTCAGGCCCACCACTGGCTGATCCTGCACGGAAGATATGTCTGTCAGGCCAGGAAACCGAAATGTACTGCTTGTGGACTGCAGGAGGTTTGCAGTTACTATCAAAATAAAGCCCCGGATAATATAACTTAAAGCGGTTTTTGTCGTTTAAAAACTATTGCTGACAATAAACCTTTACATGAAAAGAATTTTACTTTATCTTGGATTGCTGCTGATTATGATGATCCCTGCTTCCCATAAAGCGAAGCGGATGGATTACAGAGAAGCACGGTACAAAAATGTCTGTAAAGACCTGAGGGGAGATGTATTGCTATATTTTATATTCATTGACAGCAAATACACTGCACCATGGACGGAGTATGATATTCAATCAACCATCGATTCTGTCAGGGCAGCCATCACCTGGCTGCATACTAAGGCCAGAAGCAATAAAATCCCACTGAATATCAAAGCAGATTTCTATATTGGTCCGGAATTCACAACCGTCATCAGGAACCTGCCAGAGGCTACTGTACAGGAATCTGTTACCAGTCCGAATATGAGAAAAGCAAAGGAAAATTTAAACCGCTGGTCTGATGCTGTATCGAAAATTGTAGGAGCTTCTGTGACACTCCATGAAAAAGATGATATACCTGAGATCAAACCTCCTAAAAATAAAGAAAGACTGATCGCATTTTTAAGGGATGAAAACAAAGTGGAAAGCGTAGCAATGTTCTACCTGGTGAATAATTATTTCAAATCAGATATATCCACTCCGGTGAATATCTTCGATACCGAAGATGTGGAATTTGCCATAGTAAGTTACAAATACTCTGCAGAGCTTGTCCATAATTTCCTGCATCTATATGGTGCTGCAGATATGCATGAGTCTGTCTACCGGAGGCAGGAACGCAAAATCAGCATACTGGCTGAGATGTATCCTAACGATATCATGCAGGATCCGTATGGAAAAGCTATCAATAAACTTGAATTAAGCGATTATACTAAGTATCTTATAGGCTGGAGCGATGAACTTGATCCTGAATTTGAGACCTTGATGACTGACAAAATGCTTAATTTCTAGATGCAAACCATCTACCTGGATTATAATGCAACGACACCTCTGGACCCATCGGTTGTTGAATCGATGAAACCTGCATTATATCATTTATTCGGAAATCCATCTTCTTCTCATTTGCCCGGAATCGAAGCCAGAAAACTGGTGGAAAAAGCCAGGGAGCAGGTTGCCGGCCTGCTCAATTGCCGGCCCGAAGAGATTGTCTTTACGAGTGGCGGAACAGAATCAAATAACCATGCCATCAAAGGGATCGCATATGCCAGTGCCAGCAGTGGCAAGCATATTATTACCTCAAGCATTGAACATCCCGCCACCCTCGAGGTTTGTAAATACCTTCAGCAAAAGGGATACGATATCTCTTATATAAATGTTGACTCCAGGGGTATCATCAACCTGGATGAGCTCGAATCCGCCATCCGGAAGGATACCATACTGATCACAGTAATGCATGCCAATAACGAAATCGGAGCTATCCAGCCGATACCTGAGATCAGCCAGCTGGCGAGGAAACACAAAATTCCTTTCCATACTGATGCAGCCCAGAGTGCCGGAAAGATACCCGTTGATGTTCAGCAGCTTGGGGTAGACCTCCTATCCCTTGCCGGACATAAGATCTACGGTCCCAAAGGTATTGGAGCATTGTATATCAGGAGCGGGCTGACCATTGAAAAACTAATCCACGGGGCAGATCACGAACAGAATCGAAGGGCGGGAACGGAAAATGTACCACAGATCACCGGACTGGGAAAAGCATGTGAAATTGCGAAAAGGGATCTGGAGATCAACCGTCAGGCCATGCAGATGACAAGGGATGCCCTTTTTGATCTGATCCGTCAATCCATTCCGGAAGTAAAGTGGAACGGTGATCCGGAGAACTGCCTGCCAAATACCCTCAGCCTCAGTTTCCCCGGTGTGGATGCACAATTGATCCTCTCGGGACTGGAGGGTGTTGCCGCATCGGCCGGGGCAGCCTGTCACGCTGAAAGTACTGACATCTCCCATGTGCTGGATGCCATTGGATTAACAGGGGAACAGTCCATTGGAACCATAAGATTCTCAACCGGCAAAAATACGACGAAGGAAGAGATCAGTTCCGCTTCGAGGATGATCATTGATACCGCTGCACCATTGATGACCGGGTCCAAATCCACGGTCAGCAGGGATGCCACCCATGTAAAATTGACCCAATTCACTCATGGATTGGGTTGTGCCTGCAAAATGAGGCCACAGGACCTGGAAAAGATCCTCCATAATATCCCCCTGTCTGATCACCCCGATATCCTGGTAGATGCCAGAAACTCAGATGACGCCACGGTATGGAAAATAGATAAGGACACAGCATGGGTCCAGAGCGTAGATTTTTTTACACCCGTCGTGGATGATCCCTTCACATTTGGTGCCATAGCTGCGGCAAATGCCCTGAGTGATATTTATGCAATGGGAGCCACTCCCCTCTTCGGGCTCAATATAGTGGCTTTTCCTGTCAAAAGACTGGCCCTGTCAGTACTCGATGAGATCCTCCAGGGTGCCTTATCCATTGCAGAAAAGGCAGGAATACATATACTGGGGGGGCATACCATCGAGGATAATGAACTCAAGTTTGGTATGGTGGTGAACGGAAAATGCCACCCGGAAAAGATCCTGCAGAATTCTTTCTCACAGCCAGGTGATGCACTCATCCTGACCAAACCCATTGGAACAGGCATCATGACCACTGCACTGAAGAGAGGGATACTTGCCGATGATCATTACCAGGAGCTGGTGGGGGTGATGACAGGCCTCAACAATATCCTGTCAAATATTCTCCCACTATACAAGATAAATGCCTGTACCGACATCACTGGATTTGGACTCCTGGGCCACCTTCTCGAAATGGTCCGGGCCAGTAAAGTAAGTGCAGAACTAATCGCTGATAAGGTTCCTTTGATCAAGGGAGTAATGGAATACTTCCAGGCTGGAACTGTACCTGGTGGCACCCTTCAAAACCTGGCTTATACGGAGCCTTACCTCCAGTGGAGGGATGGAACAGCAGAAAGTACCAAGACCATCCTGGCTGATGCACAGACCAGTGGTGGATTACTGATATCCATGCCTCATGATACAGCCGAAAACCTCTTGGACGAGATCAGGAAGGGCGGAGCCATAGAGGCGGCAATTATCGGCAGGGTATTGCCTGCTTCCGATATCCCGATAAGAATCACATGAATTAATGCATACGGACCACTTTTTTCAGCCCGCTGACTAATCCCCTCCCATATTTGAGCCAACAGTCCCAATAACCTATATTTCAACATTTTACAGAAACTTACGAACATCATTTCATTTTGTTTTCTAAAAAAAAGTGTTATTTTTACTAACAAATACTATAAACATTTCGTAGGAGTATCCAAAAACTACCTAACTATGTCAAACAAGTTATTTTCACTTATGCCTATTAAGTTGACTGCTATATTGATAATTGCAGTTTCGATGGCAGGATGTGGATCTGAAAAAAGAAAATCCGGTTCAGATGAACTTTCACTTAGCGAATCCGAAATAAATGCCGGAATACTGGAAGATGTAAACAGTGCAAAGCAGATCTTTTATTCCCTCCCCTCTCCTCTCGAGACTGCTATGTTGATAAAGAATGCCGGTGCATCCTATAATGAAGATTTATTGAATTCGGTTGATAATACATCTAATTATACCACCAATAAAAGCATGGCCCTGAATCTTGGTATTTATACTACCGATCTGAGTTTTGCCAGCCTGTTTGATCAGACACAGACCTCTATTCGGTATATGAATGCTGCCAAGCGGATGGCAGATGGACTTGGTATCCTTGATGCCATTGACAACAATACCATAGACATGCTTGAGGAGAATATCAACAACAGGGACAGGATCATGGATATAATTTCCGAGACTTTTATGAATTCCAGCTCCTTCCTCACTGAGAATGAAAGGCCGGCACTTGCCTCTATTGTGCTGGTTGGCGGATGGGTGGAAGGCCTGTACATTGCTTCCAGTATTGTGGGTGATGCAAACATTGAGGGGAATAAACTGGTGGAAAGGATCGTTGACCAGAAGCTTTCTTTCGATATTGTTATGCATCTGCTGGAAGACAATAAGGATAATATAGATGTTGCTGAAATATTAACCGAGATAAGTGACCTCAAATCAACGTTTGACAAAATCATCATCACTACTACCAGTATCCAGGCAGTTCCTGATGAAGAATCAAATGTCACAGTCCTGAAGTCCAAATCCACGATAGAAATTACACCCGAGATATTCCAGGAACTGCAGGAAAAGGTAAAAATGTTAAGATCTAACTTTATCTCTTAAAAAATACCACTCTATGAAAAAGATTTTTCATTTCACTGTTGCAATTGCATTATTGACTTTACTACCACTGTCTGTAAATGCACAGTGTAAAGGATTCGCAAAAAAAATCTGTAAAGTTGAGCTTTCACCATATATCCATGATGGAAATTATCATGCAGCCATCCTGACCGTTGGAGAAGAGGCTGAATTATACAAAACCTTTTACTCGGATACGGATTACAGGATAGCGGTTTGCGGTTCCGTAAATTTGCCTGACATTGAATTCAGGGTCATTGATTCAGACCGGAACGTGCTGTACTCGAACAAGGATAATGAATATGCCATGACCTGGAATTTCCGGCTGGAGGCCAGTCAGCAATTAAAAGTCTTTGTCAAGGTACCAACTGCTGAAGGATTGCCCGAGGAAATTGCGAGTGGCTGTGTGGCCATCATGTTCGGGTTCCTCGATAAAAACTAGATCAGATCATAAAACAATAACAAGGCCGTCTCAATCCAAAACTGGGACGGCTTTTGCATTTGTACCCAATCCTTTGATTAAAAAGAATTGATCCGTATCTCTACCAGGTTGGTCCCGGGGCACAACCTGGTGGAACCAAATTCAGGATGTGATTTTTTGCCGTTTATGGTGATCACAGAATCACCCGGGTCATCCAGGATCAGCTCTCCAACCATGTTTGCCGGCAGTTCAATTGAATACTTTTTGAACCTGCTGGTGATGCGTTGATAATTACAGGTGATTGCCCCGCGCATGGTTGGATAGGTGATAGAGCTATTCTTTAAATCAGCCAATTGAGGTTGAATGCTAACAACACCAAAACCGGC
>JAZGGT010000441.1:0-2168 GCA_036480555.1 Bacteroidales bacterium
ACATGCGTCGGCACATTTGATATTCCAAATACATGATGCCCGGAACAGGCATGTTCCTTCTCACTGGCAAAAGCATGAAGTACTGTAAATACAAATAAAACGCTGAGGAAAAATCTCTTCATCTGCAATCTCCTATTCTGGTCCAAAAATAATAAAACGTTTAAAGGGAGAGATTGTTTTATCTATTATCCTGACGGAATTTTGTATCTTCCCCGGTAGTAACAAGCAATCCTAATCATTTTTACCATGAAACTAAACGTACGTGCATCTGCTTTAAGTTTAGGCATCATCTGGGGCCTGCTTATTTTCCTGTTTACCTGGTGGCTGTATTTCAGACAGATCAGTGTGGGCCAGCCCACCCTTGTCGGAAAAATATATCCATACTTTACCATAAGCCCGCTGGGAAGCCTGCTTGGCCTGATCTATGGTTTTATAGATGGCTTGATCATTGGAGGGGCTTTTGCCTGGCTATATAACCGGTTTAATAAAGAATAACAGGGGCAGTCCGGGCTCAGATCAGTCCCGGGAGGTACATTCTACAAGAATGAACCGGCGGTAAGCAGCTGGTTCCTGCCTTCTTTCATCACGGCATATTCGAAAGACTTCCGCAAACCAAACCCGGCTGTTTCCCCCGCCTTGTTGATGGCGATAAATCCAACCTGCATATCAGGTTTCAGAGGGATTTTTTCGGCAATTCGTTCAAGTGCCATCCGGCATGCTTCTTCCGGGGATATACCGGTCCTCATCATCTCCACGACCAGAAAGGAGCCGAGCGTTTTCATCACCAGCTCCCCGACACCTGTGGCTGCAGCCCCGCCTACTTCATTATCGACGTAGAGTCCCGCCCCAATAATGGGTGAGTCCCCTACCCTGCCCGGCAGCTTAAAGCCCAGCCCGCTGGTAGTACAGGCCCCGGCCAGGTCACCTTCTGCATCAAGGGCAAGCATCCCGATTGTATCATGTCCTGTGCCAACTGGTTTACCTGCCTCCTGGTTTTTTTTCCACTTTTCCCAGGCCTTCCTGGCATCCGGGGTTAAAAGGTTGGCCTTTTGAAATCCATTACTCATCGCAAATTCCAGAGCCCCCTCTCCGACCAGCATGACATGCGGCGTTTCTTCCATGACAAGACGGGCCACCGAGATGGGATGCAGTATATTTTTCAGGCAGGCTACGGCACCGGCATCACCAGCAGGATTCATAATACAGGCATCGAGGGTAACCTCTCCGCTGCTGTCTGGAAGTCCCCCGAAACCTACACTTGTCACTTCCGGGTCTGCTTCACTCACCCTGACACCGGTTTCCACTGCATCAAGAACTGACCTGCCTGCAGCAAGCTGTTCCCAGGCTGCAGCATTGGCTGCAAGGCCATGATTCCAGGTGGAGATGATGGCTGGTCGGGAACCTTCTATTCTCCTGAGACTACCTGCTATATGCTTTCCAGCAAGGGGCATGCTTATGCCAATCGAAGCGGCCAGTGAAGAGAGCAGGAATTTTCTTCTGTTGTACATATAGGGATAGACAATGAGATTTTCCTAAACGTTAGAAAACTTATATATGGTCCGCTGGCTGTAAGTCTCACCTGGGCGTAACACGGTCGAAGGAAAATCCGGTTGGTTGGGGGTATCAGGAAAATGCTGCGCTTCAAGGCAAAGAGCAAGATGCTTCCGGTAAGGAATCCTACCTTTTCCCCTGATGTCTGCCAGGAAATTTGAACTGTAAAACTGTATGCCGGGTTCGGTGGTGAAAGTTTCCATGCACCTTCCGCTTTCAGGATGAACAACCCTGGCAGCCAGCAATGGTTCTATACCATCTCCCTCCAGTACATAACAAAGGTCAAATCCACCTTCAACCTCATTGATATCCTTCCCGATGAGTTTTGGGGACCTGAAATCAAGAGGGCCTCCTTCTACAGACCCGATCTCACCGGTGGGTATAAGGTCCTGGTCCGTAACCACATACCTGGATGAAGGGATCCATAATTCATGATCATACACCTCCGCTGTGGCACCATTCAGGTTAAAATAGGAATGGTTTGTCAGGTTGATATGCGTGGGTCTATCCGTTGTGGCCTGGTAATCCAGGAAAACCTGATTGTCATCATCCAGTGTATAGGTAACACTTAACCTGAGATAGCCAGGGTAGCCTTCCTCCAGGTCATGACTTACATA
>JAZGGT010000442.1:0-16586 GCA_036480555.1 Bacteroidales bacterium
CTGATCTTTGGGATGTGTGCCTTGCATTGGCAAACACCTTCAATAAAACTGATGCTCCTTACTCAGCACTGCAATTTATTTCGGTAATGCAACGACTGCATTCACTTGAACCGGATCAGGTGCAGCAATTTTTGAAAAATCCTGAGACCCGGCATGTCCTTATCTCCAACGATCTCTTCCAGCTTGTACTCATTCACTGGAAACCCGGCAAAGTAAGTGAAATTCATGGACACCCGGGTGGTGCTTCTTTGTTTAAGCTATTGCAGGGGAAATTGGAAGAACTTCGCTATACCCCGAAGCCATCGCCCAAACTTTTAGCAACAACCAGTTACCGAAGTGGCAGTATTGCATACATCGACGATCACATCGCTTATCACCAGATCGGAAATCCTTACGGTTCTTCAGCAATCAGTTTACATGTCTATCTTAAATGAAAATCAAATAAGAACAAAAGAATTCTAAATCATCAAATATTAATCATTTAAAAACAAACATTATGGAAACCAAAAGAGAATTAGTCGTAGTTATTTCACATGGTCTTGACAACGAACGCTCATCAGTAGCATGGAGTATTGCCAATGGCGGAATTAATAATGGACTGGATGTATCTATTTTCCTGGTTAGCTCAGGAGTTGACTGGGTTCGCAAAGGTGCAGCCGAACGTGCCCGCCCAAACGCCGAAGATCCGACAATGAAAGAAATGATCCAAAAAGTAGTTGAAAACGGATGTCAAATCGGTGTTTGTCCGCCATGTGCCAAAGTAAGAGGCTACGAAAAGGACGATCTGATGGAAGGAGTTACCATTGTTGGCTCTGCATTTATCCACGAAAGGGTAAAAGAAGGTGCAGCCATACTGAGTTTCTAAACCGTCTTCAACCTCAATTTTTGGATTACAGCTCGATTCGTAAGAAAAAGGGATGCCATCTATTCATGATGAGATCCCTTTCTTCAATTCTAGTGCTAGCTGAAAATTTTGTCTTTGAAGCTTTATGATCCTGATGAATAAGCTGAAGTCAATTGAGTAGCAAATCCCACAACGTTTCTCGTGTATGATGGTGTTTGGCGTTTTGTCTTCTTTTGCCTTGTTTTAATTCTCGAGTAAAACTAACAGCTAAAATTCAATGCCCAGACGCCGAATTTATAATGCTCTACATAAAAACCGATTAAATTCTGTTAAGAAAGATGTGGTGACGACGAGACCTGAGGATTTGTGTTTTGCAATATTTTTCGCAGGTTTAAATAGCTTAGTCCTAAGAAAAGTTATTTATTTCCTCTATTATGATTTGATAATTACGCAGGGTTAGTTCTGATATTTCCCTGGTGCAGGGAGCTGCTGAAGGCATTAATACAAAACCCCTGCCTGTACCCATTGTTCCTGCATTAATTGAACTCCTGACAATTTGCCGGAACTTATCAGAAGGTAAATTTTCTATATCAGATACTTCCAGGTTGCCAAACAATACCATCTCTTTGCCATATTTTTGTCTAACGTATTCAAGTTCCACATTTCCCTGCGGTGGTGGTTCAATCGGATCGATTGCATCGGCCTTCATCTCAGCTATGTAATCGAGTATACCCTTTATATTACCATGGGCATGTATTCGCGCATATCCATTGTAACGATGTATCATCTCTACCATGGGATTAACATATCCAACCACGTATTCGTTAAATAAATGAGGTGGTAAAAATGGTTCAGTAGCGAACTCCGGACCATATATACGCCATAATCTTCCAGGAAATTCCCTGGCTACTTTTTCAGTACGTTTATGTATATAGAGTGCGTGTTTTTCAAGAAGCTTGTGGCATAACTCCTGTTCGGTGAAAGCAAAAATTGTAAAATTCTCCATACTGAATAATGTTGCCACTGCACAAAGAGGATCTTCCGTATCTACCATTAATATACCTTTGTCGCCAAGTTCTGTTTCCTTTTTAAGCAAAGGTTTTACATCAATCTCTTCCTCAAACACCTCATCCGGAAGCTTAAGAAATGTCTTTACATCATCGATGTTTTTAAGCAGAGGCTCAATCGCCCATACCGTATCAATATCTTTATTGCGCCTGGAAAGACTTGTTAATTTTTTATCACTGATATTATAAGTTAAACGGGTAAAACGGTCGTCACCTTCTTCCCATACGCGTTGCTCTACAATTTGCTCTCGGATATCTGTCATCGAATTTCCGCCCCATGAAGAGTGTGAGTCCGTTCTTACAGGACTTGCCATACGGATGATATCGGTATGATTATCTGCAAGCTGCAACAAAGGCTTCCACGATGGGGAGTTGTAAACATTATATTTATCCGGATCATCAGGATCAATATTAAAGCCCCCGATCTCGTAAAAACTCACAGCAGGCCTGTCAACTTTATCGCCTTTTAACGTAGCTATTAATCTTTCCCTTGGTGTCATATTACTTTTTTACCAGTTCAATTTTTGCCAATTCAACATTTTGCCAATGATCAGGGACAGGGAGAACTTCAAGGATCAGATCGCCGGTATCTGAAATTTCCATTCCACCAAGAATTACATTTCTAAACTCACCCTGGGTGGACTGGATTTCAGTTTCCAGCGCATTCTTCCCAATTTTGACAGTTATGCTGGAGGATCCATCCAATTTGACAAGGGCTTCAATATCATAGTTTCCGGGGACTGACGTATTGAACATCCACTCAAGCCTTGTACGCGAATCGACCCAATTTGTGATCACTGACTTGTCTCCGGTCCCACTAAGTATGGCATGCCTCCCATATCCCCGGTTGTGAATATCAGCAAAATCGGCGGGGAGCAAAATTCGCCCGTCTTTAAGCGCTGGCATGTTACTGGTAACCTCGGGCATCCCCCGTGTTTCAATGGCAATCACGGTGTTAATGGCATCGGGTACTTCACCCGGGAGATCAATCAGCAGATCACCCTGATCAAATTTGTATGATAACTTTTGCTTCTTATCCGTCAGCAGGTATGCCTTCCTGATACTTGTTTGCAGTCCCGGTACCCTTAACACCTGATCCCCGGGCCAGTCAAAAACATGGAGGTAGAGCGTCGTTCCGTTTTTTGTTTCTTGCTGGGTACACCTGCCCCAGGGTAGCTTGAAAAAGGGACTGGCATCCGTACCGTAGATGGCCTCCTTATTTATGGCCATCCATTCCCCTATTTTCTTTAAACGTTCCACACTGGGTTCGGGGATCAATCCTTCAGCTGTCGGTCCGACATTAAGCAGCAGATTGCCTCCTTTACTTGCAATATCCACAAGCATCCTGATCAGTGTTTCGGATGATTTCCAATTGTCATCGTAATGCTTGTAGCCCCAGCTGGTGTTCATGGTCATGCACACTTCCCAGTCATAATCAAGACCGGTGGGTGGAACATGCTGTTCGGGTGTGGTAAAATCCCCGGGCCATGGCCGGTAAAGCCTGTTGTTTATTATCATCTGAGGGTATTGATCAGCCACATCCTTCAGCACTTGAGCAGCCTCTTCGGTCATACCACGAGGTGTATCCCACCATAAGATATCCAGTCCCCCGTAATTCTCCAGGATCTCCCTTACCTGGGGTACCGCTTTACCTTCAATATAATCCATCAATGGTTCCCGCGCCAGGTCCGGATCCCAATGTGGTTCGTCCTGCTCAATATTGAAATATGTGCCCCCTGGTTCATGCCAGTCCTGTGCCTGGGAATAATAAAATCCCAGCCGCATATCATATTTTTCACAGGCCGCTGCCAGCTCTTTCAATGGATCACGATCGAATGGTGTAGCATCAACAATGTTGTATTTGCTGGCTTTTGAATGGAACATGGCAAATCCATCATGGTGTTTGGAAGTGATTACGATATATTTCATTCTGGCATCTTTTGCCAGTTTCACCCATTCTTCAGCATTATACTTTACAGGATTGAAAGTCCCTGCCAGTTTTTCGTATTCATTTACAGGGATCTGGGCCCTTGCCATTATCCACTCACTGATACCGGCAATTTGTTCACCCTGCCATTCACCTGCAGGAACAGCATACAATCCCCAATGGATGAATAATCCGAATCGTGCATCACGCCACCATTCCATGCGCTTATCCTGATCTGACATATGCTTTTCATTTTTTGATTGCCGTTCAGGAGTACATGAAAAAATAAGAATTATTAAGCCCACTGCAATAAATACTTTATTCATAGCTATAGATTTTGGTTTCAGTTACACCATCCCTCAATTTAAGGTTTTTATTCTGTTTTTACAGTAAAAGCCTGTTTTGCTATCATCGTCAAGACATTTTTGAAATTCTCCTAAATTTTCAGTAATTTTCATGTGTTGCATGTCTTTCTTGTGGTCTAACTAACTCAAATATAGCTATTTAAGCAAGACGTACAACATTTTTTATTTATGTAGTCATCTCATTATCAATTATTTAGCAACAAGGAAACTTGAATAATTTATGAAACATTATATCAGATATTTGATGATCATAGCCTCTATGCTATTATTCAATTCGAGTTGTCAAAAAGATAAAAAAAACCTGATGGGCACTTATGGATACGATAAAACATTCTTTGAAAATCACAACATCGATTTCATAGAATTGAGCGAAAATAATGATCTCGCAAAACTGCTGGTAGTGCCTGCCTACCAGGGCAGGGTGATGACTTCAACTGCGGGAGGTGAGGATGGAATGAGTTATGGCTGGATCAATCATGCATTTATAGAATCAGGAAAGCAGGATCCCCAGATTAATGTATATGGCGGTGAAGAGCGTTTTTGGTTAGGCCCTGAAGGTGGACCCAATTCCATTTACTTTGAGGCAGGGGATGAACAGGTGTTTGAGAATTGGGTGGTCCCCCCTGTCATTGATACAGAAAGTTTTGACGTGGTACAGAGTGATTCCCAGCATGTGGAATTCGTTAAAAATACGGTGCTTACCAATGCATCGGGGACTGAATTCCATATTGGCATCCGGAGAATTGTATCCCTTTTGCCAATGAATTCCGTATCAGCATTGCTTGGTGTCGATATACCTGCAGACCTTCAGGCTGTGGCCTATCAGACAGATAATATCATTAAAAATACGGGAGATTCTGTATGGACAAAAGAAGACGGCTTACTTTCCATATGGATGCTGTGCATGTTCAATCCAACACCGGCAACGACGGTTTTCATTCCCTATCAAAAAGAGGGGGCAGGAGTAATCGTGAATGATGATTATTTTGGCAAGGTCCCTGCTGACAGGCTTATTGTCGACAATGGAACGATCTATTTTAAAATTGATGGTAAGTTCCGCAGTAAAATCGGATTGCCCTATAACAGGGCAACCTCATTATGCGGAAGCTATGATTCCGAAAAAATGGTTTTGACATTGCTGTGGTGTTCGATTCCTGCAGAACCTGAACTTTATGTGAATTCCAAATGGGGTGAACAGGAGGATCCCTATAATGGAGATGTTATCAATTCATACAATGATGGCCCTGTTGAGGACGGTTCCATCATGGGACCATTTTATGAGATTGAAACCTCCTCTCCGGGGGCTGCGCTACAGCCATCAGAATCACTGAAGCATACCCAGAGGATCATGCATTTTCAAGGGGACGAGGAAAAACTGGCAAAGATTGTCCGCCAACTGTTCAATCTTGACCTTGACGACATAATTAATAAGTTTCAATAGACTATTCGCAAACAGATATCAAATGGAAAAACATCCCCTGGTTCCCAAAGGAATAGCATTCCCATTTATCTTGCTTACAGCATTGTTTTTTGCCTGGGCCATACCCAACAACCTTACTGATACCATGCTCGCGGCATTCAAAAGGATCATGAGCCTGTCCGACACCAAGACAGCGTGGATACAGATTGCCTGCTACCTGCTCGGGTATGGATGTTTTGCCATACCAGGTGCTTTATTCATTAAGAGGTATACATATAAATCAGGGGTGATGCTTGGCCTGGGACTGTATGCCCTGGGTGCTTTTCTGTTTTATCCGGCCATGCTGACTTCTGCAGGGAGTATCAATCTCAGTTTCATGATGTACCTGGCTGCGATATTGATTCTTTTCGCGGGACTCTCAATCCTGGAGACTTCAGCCAACTCGTATGTTTGTGCAATCGGCCATGAGCAGACGGCCACTCAGCGTCTTAACCTGTCACAGTCCTTTAATCCTTTTGGTGCTATTGCGGGAGTAGTCATCAGCCAGGTATTTGTTCTTTCTCAGCTGAATACGATGACAGCTGCGGAAAGGGTTGTTATTCCAGCAGAAGAATTAACCAAAATCCAGGGTACCGAATTGAATGCTGTCACAATGACTTATGTGGTATTGGGACTTGTGATGGTTGTCCTGATGCTTGCCATATTGTTTACCAGTATGCCCAAGCTGAAGGAAGATGACAAAAAGCTGGATTTCGCAGGGACATTTCGAAGGTTAAAAAAGAACAGGAACTATGTATGGGCTGTGACCGCGCAATTTTTCTATGTTGGAGCCCAGATTGCAGTCTGGTCATTCATTATCAGATACACCATGCAACAGCTTCATTTTGATGCCATTATTTCACAACTGGGGGATCATGTAACTACGGTCGATATTATCTCGGAATTGAGAAAAGTTGAACCCATAGCAGCAGGATTTTACAATATTTGTGAGTGGATAGGACTAGATGTGCTCTTGCCGAGAACAGCTGAACAGGCCGGGGCTACCTATTATATTATGTCACTGATTGCCTTCGTACTTGGCCGGTTTATATGTACGGGACTGATGAAATTTGTTAAACCCCGGAATTTATTGACAGCCCTTGCGCTGATTGCTGTAGTATGTTGTTTGACAGCCATCTACGGACAGGGGTTCATCGGTGTGTATACACTGGTAGCTGTATCGGGCTGCATGTCCCTGATGTTCCCAACCATTTATGGTTTAGGAATAGCCGGACTGAAGGATGACACAAAAATCGGAGGTGCAGGAATGATCATGGCCATTGCCGGGGCAGCATTCCTGACACAAATCCAGGGCATAGTTTCTGACCAGTCCGGCAGCATTAAATATGCTTACTGGGTGCCAACCATTGCATTTGTGATAATCGCATATTATGGCGCAGTTGTAGCCAGGAAACATGAATCAATGTAAATAATAAAAATAATATTCATGAAAACAGATTTAAAAAACCACATTCCGATCAGACCAAATTTTACGAGACGTCAATTTGTTGAAAAAAGCCTGATGGGAAGCGCAGGTATAATTGCTGGAACAGCCGGGCTCATGGCCCAAAATGCTCCAGCCAGGAATTTCGCGGCCAACGATAAAATTATCCTGGGTGTCATGGGACTTGGACCCAGGAATTGTTTCCTGATTGAAGAGTTTATTAATCAGGGTGCGGAGATTGCTTATGTTTGCGACGTTGATACAAGACGTTATGAGAATGGAATAAATGCTTGCAAAGCTCAAAAAAAATCACCCAAAGCCATACAGGATTTCAGGCGTATGCTGGATGACAAAAATGTTATGGCAATGGTCATTGCACCGGGCACACACTGGGCTCCGCTGGGAACGATCATGTCCTGCCAGGCTGAAAAAGATGTTTATGTCGAGAAGCCTCTCTCACATGATGTCTATGAAGGTCGCAAGATGGTTGAAGCTGCCCGAAAATACAACAAGATTGTTCAGGTGGGGTGCCAGAACAGGAGTGGTCAATACCATGCAGAAGCCATCGAACTTCTCCGTTCTGGTGTACTTGGCAAGATACATTATGTTCGGGTTTTCAATATGCTGGACGGTCTGTTGGGTAAACCGGGACCATACCCGGGGATGCCGGTTCCCAAAGAAGTTGACTATGACATGTGGTGCGGTCCTGCTCCTAAAAGACCATATAATACAAACAAGACAGTTCCCAAGGTGTGGCGGTATTTCTGGGATTACTCCGGTGGAGATTCCGAATCAATTCATCAGCTCGACATTGCACGTTGGGTGATATCCTCCCTGAGTGGACGGGAATATCCCCTGTCCGTATATTCCAATGGTTCAGTACGATATCCCGAACGGGTTGCCGACATCCCGGATACTATGAAAACTATTTTTGACTATGGAGACATCACACTTTCATTTGAGGTGAATTGGTGGACACCTTATATGATCAAAGTTCCACAGGAAACCAGATGGAGCAATGAACTTTTCCCCGATTGGCAGTTCACAGGTACAAGGATAGAAATCTATGGAACCGAGGGCATGATGTACCTGGGAAGACATGGTGGTGGTTGGCAAACATTTGACTCATCAGGTGAACCGGGACCATCCTTAGGGGGAATTATGCCAGCTAAAGAGCATGTTACGAATTTCCTTGATTGCATGCGCAACCGCCAAATGCCAAATGGAGATATTGAAAAAGCACATATTTCTCAGTCAATTTCACATATGGCGTACATATCGTACCGGACTGGAAATCAACTTTTGAAAATAGATGGCGAAAATGAAAGATTTATTGAAAATGATAAAGCAAACGAGCTTTTGGCGCGTCCGAATGGTGGTCGGGCCCCCTGGAAAATCCCCGATATTGTATAAAAATTAGAATCAATATAAAATCAAAAAAAGAAAAACGAAAAATGAATACTAAAGATGCAACGATGAAGGTAGCTTGTGGTTATACCATTCCAATTACAAAGTATGGTCTCCCACCCAGTCTTGAAAATAATCTGAAAGCAATGGAAGAGGTAAGCAGTGTTGGTTTCTCGGCCCTGGAAATGGAATTGATAGCAGGCGAAAAGGAATACATCGAAGGGTGGAAGCGGGTGATTCAAAAGGGAGAAGAACTGAACCTGAAAATTCCCAGCATTATGGCTGTTACATATGATATGTTTTCACTGGATCCTAAAAAGCAAGAACAATCCATCATTGATTTCACAAAAATTTGCGATATGGTCCATGAAATAGGTGCTGGCCTGGTGACCAATTGTTTTTATCTCCCTCCGGAGTTGACACCTGCTGTGAAAACAGAACTATACCATGGCGGTCCTCCCAAAAACATATCCATACCGGATGGTTTTACATGGGAATCGTTATATGAAGTAATCATTAAACAGCTGACCGACTGTGCTGTTATTGCCCGGGAAAGAGATCTCGATTTTGCCATGGAACTCCGAGCCGGTGATATAGTATCTTCAGTCGATGGTCTGGTGAATATTTTTGAACAATGTGATGTGCCAAACATGGGAGTTGTATTGGATGTCGCCCATATACATGCCACCAAGGAATACCTTGAGCTGGCTATCCTTAAATTTGGAAAGTATATTAAGCTGGTACACCTCTCCGATAATGATGGGACCCAGGCTTATCACCTGATGCCCGGTAAGGGTGTTATTGAATTCGATAAGATCATAGGCAGGCTTAAAAGCATAGGATATTCCGGTTACGTTATTGTCGATATCAGCGGAATAGAAGATATTTTGAATAATTCGGCCAAGATGAAAATAATGTTAGAGAATTTAATTGATGATGAGAATTAGCATATCAAGTTTTGTTTATTATAACTACTCCATTGAAGAAACTGTGAAAAGGGTCTCGGGTTGTGGTTATCAGGGAATTGAAATTTGGGGAGGGAGGCAACATGCATATCGAAATGACCTTAGCGAGGCTGAAATATCAAAACTTCGCCGGCTAATGGAGGAATCACAGATAGAGGTCTCAGCATTCATTCCTGCACAGTTTCGTTATCCCACCTGCCTTTGTAGCCCAAATCCCAGAATCCGGGAAGATAGTGTGGCGTATATTAAAGACAGTATTGACACTTCTTTAAAACTGGGTTGTAACAGAGTAAGCATTTGTCCGGGACATACATTGTATGGACAGGGATATGATGACGGCATTGCACAATTGACAGCCAGTGTCAGGGAGCTGCATGGATACGCATCCCCCAAAGATGTAGAAATTCTTATTGAACCTGCTCACCGTTTTGAGAGCGATTTAATACTTACCATTGAAGATGGGATTGATTTCATTTCAAAACTTGATCTGGAAAACCTGGGAATTGTAATGGATACGGGCCATTGTTTTGTTAACGGTGAATCATTGGTTGATTGTGTTTCCCTGCTGAAAGGCATTCCATATCATATTCATATTGATGACAATAACGGTGTATCCGACCAGCATAAAATTCCTGGCGAAGGTGACTTGGATTTTTCACCCTTTTTGAAGGAACTGAAAAAAAGTAATTATAATGGATTTTTAACCGTCGAGTTGGGTTGGGATTATACCCTGGAACCCGACCAGGCTGCGATTAAAAGCAGGCAAAATATTGAGTCATTAATTCATGAAATCTGATCCTTTAAAGTTACATGTCATGAAATACAAAGCCCTGGAAACGACATTAAAATATGCCATTACAATTTCAATAATTATGCTTATCGGACTATTCGCTGCTGGTGCTGCATCCGGACCTGACCTTAAGGCAGGAGTAGCAAAAGTAAACATAAGCAATATTGGATCAGGTAGCCTGGTTAATGATTCATTGTATGTTAAAGCCCTGGTTGTGAGTGGTACCAAAACCGCAGTAATAATTTCCCTTGACGCAATAGCTACTGGTGGAATAGGATCGGTTGACATAGACTATCTTTCAAATGTCCGTACGCAGATACAAGAAGAACTGAACATTGAAGCGGAAAATATCCTGATCAATACCACCCATGTTCACGGAGCAGGATATCTGGTATGTGAAGATGTTGAAACACGGACCATACAGGCAGTGAAAAAAGCCTGGCAAAATATGGTCCCGGTTAATATCGGAGTAGGTACAGGATATGAAGACAGGATCATGGAGAACCGCAGGCTTAAGCTGAAAAACGGCAAGGAATGGACCATACGTCATGCTAATCCACTGCCTCCTGAAGAAGAAGTGGTCGGCATTGGACCGGTAGATCCGGAAATAGGGATACTGCGGCTGGACAGGAAAAACGGGAAAACATTAGCTGTGGTATTTAATTTCGCATGTCATCCTTACCAGGGTATTCCAGGCAAAACAATGACAGCAGATTTTCCCGGGTTTGCCTCAAAACTGATAGAAGAAAATTTGGGCGATGGTGCAACAGCGATTTTTATACAGGGATTTTCCGGTGACATCTCTACCGTTTTGTATAAGGATGTAAATAGTCCGCGGGATGCAGAATTACTGGGAAACATGCTGGGTATCAGTACCCTGAAGGCATTAAGTGAGATACCCGCAGGAAAGGGCGGGGATTTGAATGTTATCACTGAAATTATCAAACTGCCCAGAAGGACAGATCTGCCTGCGCGCATTGATTCCCTGAAAGCCGAAGAGGCAAGGCTGCTTCAATCCTTACGGGCAACAAGTCTCAACCTGAAGACATTTATTCCTCTCTACATTAAATACAATTTGAGCGATGAATATCCATCGTATTATTCTCACAGGTATTTACATGATGAAATGATGGGAAGGAATGATCTGGAAAACCTGGATACCGAGAACAGGAGAAACATAGATAAATATCTGAGGAACATTTATGCAATGGAAAGGCTGGCAAGGATACAGGAGAATATGTTTTTTTTAGAGAAGTTTAATGAGCTCAATATGGCTGCAGGGGAAGAAACAATCGATGTTGAAATTCAGGCTATGAGAATCGGGAATTTTGTGCTTATTACTTTTCCGGCAGAAGTTTCTGTGCAGGTTGGCCTCAACATTAAAAAGATATCACCCCATGAATTCACTTTTGCTGCAGGTTATACAAATGGTTATATCCATTATGCGCCAACAGCTGAACAATTTGAGGGTGAAGCGTATGAGGATACCAATTGCCTGCTGGCACCAGAATGGCAGGAAATTTATGAGAAAAAAATATCTGAAATGCTGAAAAAACTCTAAAACTATATGCAGGTTGCAGATTAAGCGTATACTTATCGCCATTGGTCCGGGCATTTTTTGTGTAGGATATTCAATTGGAACCGGCAGCATCGTTTCGATGTCTGCGGCGGGTTCTATCTATGGAATGTCACTTCTCTGGCTGTTGATATTAGCCTGCATCTTCAGTTTTGTGATGATGGATGCATATGGGCGATATACTATTGTTTCTGGAGAAACCGCGCTGTTCGCCTATAAAAAGCGATTTTCCGCCGGTCGAACAATAGCTATTATCACTTTCATTGCACTGGTTATCGCTGAGGTAGTGGCATTGATTGGAATTGTAGGAATAATATCTGATTTACTCAGCGAATGGGTTAAATTGATTTTTAAACTTGAGAATGGCTGGAACCGTATTTTGATTGCGGCCGGCATTATTGCAATATCCTATTTCTTTTTATGGACCGGCAAATACAATATATTTGAAAAGATTCTGATCGTATTCGTTACGATAATGACCCTGAGTTTTATTGTAAGTATGTTCCTGGTCATACCCTCTCCAAAAGAGCTGGTCAGGGAAATTATTCCGGCAATACCAAAAGATGTCAGCGGCATTCTGCTTCTTTCCGCCGTGGTAGGGACCACCCTGACTGCGCCGACTTTTGTAATGCGGAGCATATTGGTAAAAGAGAAGGGCTGGAAATTGAAAGATCTAAAGCTGCAGAAAATTGATGCTGCTACTGGTGCCTTTTTCATGTTTCTGGTCAGTGGTTCAATAATGGTATGCGCTGCCGGAACCCTTTATGTGAAATCCCAACCTGTTGAAACGGTAATCCAGATGGTGCAGATTCTTGAACCTTTGGCTGGCAGTTTTGCCATTAGCATTTTTACCCTGGGCATTTTCGGGGCAGCCATGTCATCTATCATACCCATCGCCATGCTTGCTCCGGTATTAATCGGTGATTATCGTGGCAAACTATTGGATATGAAAAGCAAATTATTTCGTATCCTCGCAGGTGTGGTAATCCTGTGCGGATTAATAGTCCCGGTAACAGGTGCCAATCCGGTCTGGGCCATGATTCTCAGCCAAACCTGTCAGATTTTCCCGGTCACACTGGTTTCAGTTGCCATTATAATTTTGCTGAACCGTAAAGATACCATGGGTGAACACAGGGCTGGTCCGTTCATGAATATCGGCCTCCTCGGAACGATAGTGTTTTCTTTTCTGATTTCATACGCATCCATTCATGGCCTGGTTGAATTGATAAAAACATTTATTAGATAGATATGGAGACTGTACATCTTGGCACATCGGTTCTGGAACTGGATATACCCGGGAAAAACCTTGCTTTTAATCTGAGCGCTAATGAGATTGTATATCCCGAAGATGAGGCCATGGTATTGCGACAATCCCTTCATAACCCGGTCGGTTCTCCTCGTCTTCGTGACATAGTTTCATCAAATAATTCCGTCGTTATTATTGCTGATGACCGGACCCGGTTGACCCCTCAGGATCGAATAATCCCAATTGTTCTGGAAGAATTGAATGAAGGGGGTATAAATAATGATCAAATAAAGATCGTTATTGCCTATGGTACTCACCGACCGATGAGTGAAGATGAAATTAAGGAGAAATTTGGTCCGGAATTGATTTCGACTATTGAGATCGCAGGCCATGACTGTCTGGATACAAATAATCTGATAGACAAGGGCAAGACCAGCCTCGGCACAAGGATACTGATTAACAAGGAGGTGCTGGATGCGGATATTCGAATTGCTGTTGGGAGTGTACTGCCTCATCATCCAACTGGATGGAGCGGTGGATCTAAGATGTTATTACCTGGAGTTGCTGGTCGGGAAACCACTGGAGCCATGCATCTTTTGGGTGCGAATGAACCTCAATTGGGAAAAGTGCTGACCCCCTGCCGCAGGGAGATGGAAGATTTCGCCCAGGAAGTGGGACTGCATTTTATTGTAAATGTTATTCATGATAAGGATGGGAATGTTCTGAAATCAGCTGCCGGCCACTTCATTGAAGCCCATCGCAAAGCTGTGAGTTGGGGATTTGAGATATTTGGAGCAGCATTTCAGGAACAGGCAGATATTACCCTCAGCAGTACCCATCCGGTTGGTTATGACCTGACACAAAGCGACAAAGGCCTTTTTTCAGCAGAGCTGGCCACAAAAATCGGAGGTGAGATCATTCTTTTATCCCGATGTGAAGAAGGAATCGCACCCACTCATGGCGAGGAAATGGCCAGATTATCCAGGTATGATGATGCAACACTTTGGGCCATGCTTGATGAGGGAAAGATTAAGGATCCTCTGAGTGCCTCGGAAAATATGTATCTCAATCATATCAAGAATAATTTTAAGGCATCCCTTATGATGGACCCAATGCTGGCCAATATAATGGGATTCCATTATTTAAGTGCTGAGGATTTACCTGATTATCTCAGGTACCGGTTAAAGCTGGATGACACATTGAAAATAGGGATTATAAACCAGAGTACTGAAATACTCCCGATTGTATCCCAATGAAAGATCTTCATAATCTTAAAAGTAAAGAATGAAAAACATTAAAATTGGATTAAAAACAATTAGCTTTTTTCTGTTTCTCTTTTTAATCGGGCTATTAATAAGCTGCAAAAACCCGAAAGAAAACATTTATAACAATTATTCCTGGATAAGTGAAATCCACAATGATCATCCCAGGTTGTTCTTCAATAATAAGTCATTTAAACAAATCAAAAACAGAGCTTTAAATGATGAGCACGAATTATTCAGGGAAATGAAAAGCAGGGTTGATTTAATTATCGGGCAAAAAATCGAATTTACGGATCCACTGGCAGCAGACGGAACACAGAATGCCGATCATAGGTACGGAACCAGGGCAGCAGAAGCAGCTTTTGTGTACCTTGTTTCAGAAGATGAAAAATACCTTGATTTAAGCAAAGAAATTCTGGTCAATTTAGTTGATTATTACACACTTAGAAATGAAAACAACTTAAATATTCAATGGTATGCTTTTTCCAGAATTAACGCATTAGCTGCATATGATTGGATATACAACGACCTTACCGAAAAAGAAAGGACTGAAATTGGCAGCTCTCTTCTCCATGCCATTAATGATATGCTTTCTACAGATAGAGGATCAGTTTTCAGAAAAAATTATGGAGATATAAAAACCGGCTTTTATGGTCCTCCTTGCCTGCCATGGTACGCCGGGCTTGTTTTCTACAAAACAGGTATTGCTGATAGCTTGTCGATTAAATTACTACAAAAGGGATATGATGATCATACTGCCCTTTTTGAATACAGGAGCGATATTTCCAGAGATGATGGAGGAGCTGCTTCAGCTGTCTTAGGATATTGCATGGGTGCTTATCCATGGGCTGAGTATAATTTCTTCCACACATTTATCTCAGCCACAGGACTTGATATATCGAAAGAATGGCCATATATCCCCAAATTCATTAATTATATATTTTGGAACTGGTTGCCCGGGGATAAGCTATTTGGTTATGGAGATGCAAATCACCGTGATAATGATCTCCCCTTGAGGTATTTACATATTCATTTATCTCAAATGATTCATTTTTATGGTAATACTCAGCCGGAGTTGATTTCTTTGGCAAAATGGATGCAGACAAAGGTTAAGAGACAAGCACAGAATGCTTTTCCTTTTACCCGTTTTTTATTGACGAATACCTGTGATGAAATAAAGCCTGAGGGTCCTTCTGAAAATTTACCCGGGGCAAAGCATTTTGAGAACATGGGACAGTTGTTTATGAGGTCAGGGTCAGGACCTGATGATACATATGCTTTATTTACCGCGGGCGGGATTTTAACTCAGCACAGACATTATGACAATAACAATTTTGTAATTTTCAGAAATGGATTTTTGACATTAGATACAGGAACCCGGCCTCAACCCGGGCTCCATCTGTCCCATTATTATGCCCGAACAGTCGCTCATAACTGCATAACTATTAAAATGCCAGGAGAAATAATGCCGGATTATTGGGATTCCGGACCTGCGCTCAGTGAAAAGGAAGTCTCGGTTTTTCCAAATGACGGGGGGCAGAATAATATGATGGGATCAGAAGTTATCGCTTTTGATGAGAAAGAGGAATATGTTTATATTGCCAGTGATGCTACAGAATCGTATCACCAGGATAAAGCTAAACTTGTTCTCCGTCAGTTTGTATTCCTGCCGCCTGATCATTTCGTAATACTTGACAGGGTATCATCCACCAGACCAGAATATAAAAAAAGATGGCTTCTCCATACTGCTGCGGAACCCATGGTTAATTCCAGTGAATTTTACGCTGACTACATGGGAGGTCGACTGTTTTGCAAAACACTTTTCCCCGAGAATGCTGAACTTAAAAAAATTGGTGGCCCGGGAAAACAATTCTGGTCAGATGGAAGAAATTGGGCACTGCCGGAATTAACACCTGATGATTGGAATTATAATAGTATGCATTGGTTGGATAATAATCATGATTTATTCGGACAATGGCGAATTGAAGTGACTCCGGGTAATTCAAATACTGATGATATTTTTCTTCATCTTTTACAGGTTGGAGACACCTCGCTTAAATCAATGGCTAATTCAATACCTTTAAAGACTGATGATATGGTTGGAGTCCGTTTTATTCATGAAAAGAAAGAATATGAAGTAATGTTTTTTATAAAAGATGAGGCTGGGGGAAAAATTTCCATCAATCAAAATGGACAGAAAATATTGGAAGAAAATTTATCTGATAAAGTAAAAA
>JAZGGT010000443.1:0-7151 GCA_036480555.1 Bacteroidales bacterium
ACCCATTTGGTTGAAGCGATGGCAAAACCGCCATTTTTTTCTATCCGGACCTTGGTTCCCTGCGGGGTGGAAAGGGATTTATCCCAGGTCAGATTTCCATCCGGGTCTGTTTTCATGATGAATCCCACGCCTTTTTCAACGATAAATATGTAACCCTCCCGGCTGGCATTCACATATCCCGTGGCAATTACATTACCATATTTATCTATATCAATGCCTCTTACTGCACCTGCACCTGCCCCTGGATAAGTTTTTTGCCATATGGTGCGGCCATGAAAATCCAGCTTGGCGAGTCCTCTTTCCTGTTTACCGGTCAAGGGATTATAGATTCCACCACCAATGATAAAACCATCTTTTGCCTCTCTCACGCATATCCCGAAATCCCACCGTTTCCTGGTGCCCATTTCTTTGATCCATTCCTGGTTTGCATTGGAGTCCGTTTTTACCACCAGCAGATTCGAGTATCTTCCATGGCTTTCCTCCGTTTGCCCGATGCCGATATATCCGCCGTCACTTGTTTGCCAGCCTTCGTGCACATGGTCTCCCCGGTCGGTCCCGAATCCTGCATGCCAATCCATTTCAGGAGCCTGGGAGGATAATGGAGTTAAAAACAAGATACTTGTTAGAATTGGAAGACCTGTCCTGTAAATGATACGGTTTATGGTCACTGCTTAAAGATTGTAATCCGATACAAAATTATTAAATCAGGGATCCACCGGGGTTTGTAAAAAACTCAAATAGGTACATTTATAGTTCAATTAGAATTCTGAGGGCTATGGTATTCCATCTTTCCTAATAAAATACTTAACTTTCGAAAACAACACCTTGAAGCTTCTCGTTTGAAATGATGTTCTTAATCCGTCAAAATCCCTGAAGAATGAAGGAAGTGACCTTTGAGGTCAAAATAACTGGCAGGATATTGATGCTGGCACTACTCATCACTTACATCCAGTCCTGTACAGAAACATTGCCCGGCAAAAAAGATTTCAAGGCTTTTTATACCTGCTATGGGGAAGGAGATGATATCTCAGGTCCTTATGCGGATATCGTCATACGCTTCCCGGATGAAAGATTGTTTATTTTCAGCCGGGAAAGCAATTATATGCCGTTTTTAACCTTCCGGGAAGATAAATGGCCGGTCACGCAGATTATTGAACGAAAGGGTGGCGGTGATGAAACTCGACCGGACAAGGATAATATTTATAGTTATGCCCGGATCATTAAAGACTCACAAGAGGAGGTCATCATCCACCTGAGGTATTTTCCTGATTTTGGTAAAATTGAGTTTGCCGGTGTGGTGCATGAGTATTATTCTGTGAAACCGGACGGGAAAGTATCCAGGAGCATTCAGCCGGGCCGGGATAAACTGGACGAATTCAAAGATCCCGGCAACTTATACAAGGAAGAATTTATACTGACCAGAAGGGGGATCAGACAAATCTCAATCAGGGAACCAGATCTTTCAGAGGAGGCTCTGACGGCGAATAAAGGGAACCCTGTCATCCCGCAGGAACCTCATCCAGGTCCTTTACTCCGGTGGACTTTTGATGAGGGATTAGGAGGTAGGCCGATTCTGCAGAAGGATATTACAATTGAAAAAGTAAACGGAATTCAGTGTCCGATTTATGGGAACATCAGTCTCTGGAAAAAGGGTGTTTCCGGTACAGCACTTGCCTTCGACGGATATCATTCAAAAGTGACATTCAAGAATGCCAGGCCTCCCGCTGAACCTGCACCATTTTCCCTGGAAGCCTGGGTTGCCCTCGGGGCCTATCCCTGGAAAGAAGGTGCTGTCATTGACATAACGGGTAACAGGGGAGGGGTATACCTGGGGATCTCAGACCTGGGCAGGTTGATCTTCAGGATAGGCGGAGTAAATAAGCAGCATGTGCTGGTTTCAAATGCAGAGATCGAGCTGTACAGGTGGACCCATATTGCTGCCACCTACCAGGAATCAGGAAATGAGGCCAGGATCTATATCAACGGCAGGGAAGCGGGCAGATTAAGTCTGGGGGGTGATACCCCAAGTCTGGTAACAGCGGATATCGTAATCGGATTGAATAAGGAGCCGGGAAAAACAAGCCAGCATGTATCAAGGGATTATCCCCCTGAGGTACGTACACCGGAAGGGAATCAGTCCATGGTCTACGGTATTGAAGGATTGATCGATGAGGTAGCCATCTATGGTGTGGCCATGGATAGTGGACAGGTCAGGGAATCTTTCACATTGTTTGCCGGGGATGAACAGTTTCTTTTGAATCCTGACCTGGAACCCAGGATCCTGCCCGGACAGGTAGATGGTCAGAAGGCTGAGGAATTTGGTGCATATTATACACAGCTGAGGTATCACGATCTCTGGGATAATCTTTGGAGAACCAGCCCATGGCCGGATATCGTGATCCGCTTTGACCAATTGCCCTGTAATGTGGTTTACTGGAGGGGATCCAATTATGGAGCCGGATGGGTGACTGAAAAAAACAAATGGATGAGTGATCAAAGCTCGGAGATCATGACCTTTTACGGTTGTGCCGAGCACATGGCCGATAAACAGAATCGTTTTGCCCATGTAAGGATCCTTGAAAATTCCCCGGCCAGGGTAGTGATCCATTGGCGATATGCATCAGCAAATATCATGTATCAGTTCCAGAACCGCCGTACCTGGACCGATGAATATCATTATATTTATCCCGACGGTATGGCTGTCAGGCATGTCAATTATCATGATTGCAGAACCGGCTGGCAGGACGTACAGTTCTTTTCCCAGCCGGGGACCACCCAGGAGGACAATATCCACCTCCAGGCATTGACGGTGGCAAACCTGGATGGTGATATTTTTGAGTTGGACTGGTCGGAGGGAATACCCGAAAATAAATTGGAGAATGCATCTGTCTCGGTAATTAATTTAAAGTCAGACTATAAGGTTGTGGTTATATACCCTGATGGAACCGGGATAGGAACATGGGGAGAGCTGGAGAGGGCTACACCTGAGACCCGTTTTGCCGGACCCTGGAACCACTGGCCGGTAAGCCAGATGCCTAATGACGGGAGGTATGCCTTGAGGACCGACCGGGTCACGCACAGTGCCTTGGGGGGAGGGGAGCCTGAAAGCATGGCCATTTATGGATTTACCAACCAAGATATTACAGCCCTGTTGCCCCTGGCCAGGTTCTGGAACAATCCCCCGGACCTGAAAATATTGTCAGGGGCGGATCAGGCTGCCTTTGACAAATCCCAGAAAGCATATATATTAGAGGCTTCAGGAGGGAGTATCTCAGCAACCATCGTGGCTGATCATCGATCACCCCTGTGTAATCCCTGCTTTGTGATTAGAAATTGGGACCATAAAGACATTCGGCTGACCCTGAATAACAAGGTCATGGAACCGGGAGCCGATTTCAGGTACGGATTCGTCCCAAGGTCAGAAGGGTATGATCTGGTCATCTGGATCCGGCTCGAATCTGAGCATGAAGAAACCATTTCAATTGATTTCAATTCAATTGGCATAGCTAAATAACCAAACTGATGAGAATACAAATCAACTTTTTATTACTGATCATACTCTGCACTTTAGGTTGCAGTACTGAACATAAAGACCATATTGAACTCAGACTCTGGTACGATCAGCCGGCTGTTAACTGGAATGAGGCCCTGCCTGTAGGCAACGGGCGACTGGGTGCCATGGTATTCGGAGGAGTCGAAACGGAGCGGATACAATTCAATGAGGAAACACTCTGGGATGGCCATCCTCAGGATTATTCCCATCAGGGTGCCCATGAATACCTTGGGGAACTTCGCCAACTGGTTTTTGACGGGAAACAAACCGAAGCCCATGAACTGGGTATGGAAAAATTTATGAGTGTCCCGCTTCGCCAGATGAACTACCAGCCTTTCGGAGATCTCTATTTATCCTTTCCCGGGCATGGCGAGTATACAGAATATTGCAGGGAACTCGACCTCAACGAGTCTGTCTGCTATACTTCCTATAAGGTTGATGGGGTCCGTTATGAACGGGAGGTAATTGCCAGTTATCCCAGGCAGGTAATCGCAATCCATCTGACTACGGACAAAAATAAGGCTTTGGATTTCAGTTATCATCTTGATTCACCACACCAGGAGAAGGAATTCTATTTAAAAGATGGCAAGCTAAGTATAAGCATAGCTGTAGAGGGGGGTGTGCTGACAGGTATGGCCCGGGTTGTTCTGGAGACAGATGGTGAGATCAAAGCCAGCCGGGAGCAGGTATCAGTGTCCGGGGCAAACACTGCGACACTCTATTTGAATGCTGCTACCTCATTCAAGAATTATCAAGATGTGAGCAATGATCCGGAAGAGGAGCTTGAGAAGCTCTCACATAAGATGGATGGTCTCTCCTGGAAAGAGATAAGAAATGAACATATCGCCGATTATACGTCCCTGTACAACAGGTTTTCCATTGATCTTGGTGAGAACGGACGCGATACGCTGCCTACCGGTCAAAGGCTTCAAGCTTACCAGGAATCGGCCAGCGATCCGGCATTGATTGCCCTCTATGTCCAATATGCCCGGTACCTGATGATCAGTTCCAGCAGGGAAGGAACATACCCGGCTAACCTGCAGGGAATATGGAACCAGGAACTTGCACCCCCATGGGGCAGTAAGTACACTGTGAATATCAACACCGAGATGACTTACTGGCCTGCGGAGGTGATGAATCCGTCCGAGTGCCATGATCCCTTGTTTAACATGATAGCTGAATGTGTGGAATCTGGCAGGATCACTGCCAGGAACCATTATGATTGTGATGGCTGGGTGCTCCATCATAATACCGATCTCTGGAGGGGGACAGCCCCCATAAATAATTCGAATCATGGTATATGGGTAAGCGGAAGCGCTTGGCTTTCCAGCCATTTATGGGAGCATTATCTGTTCACCCTGGATGAAGATTTTTTAAGGGAAAGGGCCTACCCGGTTATGCGCGATGCCGCCCTGTTCTATTCGCAATACCTGATCCCTGATCCGAAAACAGAATGGCTGATCAGTACACCGTCTAATTCTCCCGAGAACGGGGGCTTGGTTGCCGGTCCCACGATGGATCACCAGATCATCAGATCGCTGTTTAAATCCTGTGTTGAGGCTTCGGGAATATTAGATATCGACAGTGAATTTAGATCCTTGCTGCAGGAGATGATCCCCAAAATAGCCCCTAACCGGATCGGAAGGCTTGGACAACTGCAGGAATGGCTGGAAGACATTGATGATCCGGAAAACAAACACAGGCATGTTTCCCATCTATGGGGTGTTCACCCCGGGAATGATATAAATTGGAAAGAATCACCGGAGATGATGGAGGCAGCCAAAAGATCCCTGCTTCTGAGGGGTGACGATGGAACCGGATGGAGCCTGGCCTGGAAGATCAATTTCTGGGCACGTTTCCTTGACGGTAACCGGGCCTCGAAGCTTATCAGTATGTTGTTCCGGCCAGTACCAGCGGCAGTTAATGAACGCATGGGTGGAGGCTCTTTCCCAAACCTCTTTGATACCCATCCGGGAGGAGCTGGTAACCTGTTCCAGATCGATGGAAATTTCGGGGGGGCTGCCGGTATGGTTGAGATGCTGCTGCAAAGCCATCTTGGAACAATCGATCTCCTGCCTGCCCTGCCGGATGCCATTCCGGAAGGGAAGATTAAAGGAGTCTGCGCAAGGGGTGGATTTGAACTATCATATGACTGGGAAAATGGTGAATTGAAAATCGTAGAAGTGTTATCCAAAGCAGGGAAAGAATGTCATCTCAGGTATAAAAACCGGAGCGTGGTTTTCGATACGGAAAAAGGAATGGCCTACACATTTAATGGCCAGTTTGAAAGCATCAGGTAAACAGCCTGTCCGAAATGTCTAAATCCTAATAATATCAGCAATAATTTATGAAAACAGGAATTCTATTATTAAGTGTATTGATCCTTGCAGGTGGACTTACAACATGTACTAAAACGACTACGCCTGACCATCCTAATATTATATTGATCATTTCGGATGACCAGAGCTGGCCGGATTACAGTTTCCTTGGACATGAACATATCGAGACACCCAGGATAGACCAGCTGGCAGCCGAGGGACTCACATTTACGAGGGGGTATACTGCGGCGCCGCTCTGCCGTCCCGCCCTGGCTTCAATGGCCACCGGCCTTTTCCCCCACCAGCACAAAGTGGTAGGGAACGACCCTGTTTTTGATTTTGGCACCAGTAAGAGATACGGGGAGGAATGGATGAAGATTCGTGCAGAAATGAATGAGCGGGTGGTTGACGGTTTCGAGCAATTGCCCACCCTTGCAGATATTCTTGGAGAGGCCGGATATGTTTCCCTGCAGACAGGAAAATGGTGGGAAGGAAATCCCTCCAGGGGAGGATTTACAGAGGGCATGACCCATGGAGACCCCGTCCGCGGTGGAAGGCATGGTGATGAGGGACTACGGATCGGGAGGGAAGGGCTGGATGAGATTTATAATTTCATTGAGGATGCCCGGGGGCAAGAAAAACCTTTCTATGTGTGGTATGCTCCATTTTTGCCCCATGCACCCCATACTCCGCCTGACAGCTTGCGGGACAAATACCTGCCGCTTGCTGCCAGCGAGGCGGTGGCCAATTACTGGGCCATGTGCGACCTGTTTGATATTACCTGCGGCCAGTTGATGGATTACATCGAAGCGGAGGGACTCAGTGAAAACACACTCTTTGTTTATGTAAGCGATAACGGCTGGATACAGGATCCGGACAGACCCAACAGGTTTGACGCCATGTCCAAGACCACCCCCTATGAGATGGGCATCCGCACACCCATGATGTTTCGCTGGAAAGGTGTGATAACTCCGGAGATGGATAATGAAAATCTGGTCAGCAGCATAGACATTGCCACTACCATCCTGGACATATGCGGCTTAGAGGCGGAACCGGAGATGCAGGGTATCAATGTACTGGATAAAAAGGCCCTTTCCGGCAGGGATGCCATTTTTGCCGAGGCCTTTGCACATGATTTTACGAGCGTAGATGAAAGCCTGAATTTCCGGATCATTGTGAAACTTCCCTGGAAGCTGATCCTTCCTGATGCT
Source organism: Bacteroidales bacterium (assembly GCA_036480555.1). Classification (GTDB taxonomy): domain Bacteria; phylum Bacteroidota; class Bacteroidia; order Bacteroidales; family SM23-62; genus SM23-62. The sequence continues at coordinate 7,083 of JAZGGT010000443.1, forward strand.
GTGAACAGGCCCTATAATCCTCAATTCTATCCAGCAGAACCGGACGGTCAGCCCAAATTGTACAACCTG
>JAZGGT010000444.1:0-4591 GCA_036480555.1 Bacteroidales bacterium
AACCGCAATTCTGGATCTGTTCCCTCCATGGAGAACAGTTTCTATAAAATTGAACTGGGCAGGGGCGGATTAAAAAGCATTTATGACAAGGAACTGAAAAAGGAGTTGATAGATGCCGCCAAGTTTACAGCCGGTGAGGTTTTTACCATGCAATCTTTCGGAAATGGTGCCGGAGAATTTGATAAAATCCAGCAGCCCTCTATGGAAGGATTTGGGCAGGCCGGGGATCATCCGGCAAAATGGGAGCCCGGAGAATCCGGAGATGTTTTCAGTGCATGGACCAGGCGCAGTGAATTACCTTACGCCGTCGTTGAACAGAAAATAATCCTTCATCACGGAATAAAGAGAATTGACTTTGAAATTTCTTTATTAAACTGGGAGGGCGTTTTATTTCGTGAATTTCGTATGGCCCTGCCATTGAAAATGGATGAGGGGCAGGTCGCTTACGAGGTGCCTTTCGGCGTGGTTGAAGTGGGGAAAGATGAGATGGAAGGGGCTGCCGGTGAAAGGTATCAGGTACCGGCAAAGGATCTACATCCCCGGGGAATAGAAAACTGGATTGGCGCTTCAGATGATTCCTTCGGGGTAACCCTGAGTTCCTCGGTTGCAGTGGCTGATTATTACGATCCAACCGATAATCCGGTTTCGACTGTCATACTGCAACCCGTATTACTGGCTTCACGCATGAGTTGCCATTCGGAAGGAAACCAATACCTCCAGACAGGCAATCATTATTTCTCTTTCTCATTTAACTCCCATCAGTCCGGATGGATCAATGGTTATAAAACCGGCAGGCAGGCCAATGAAGCATTATATGTTGTGGTTAATCCAAAGCCCTATGCGAATGCTGGCTTACCTGAAGAAAAAAGCTTTTTCTCGCTGGATGGGGAAGATATTATTATCTCAACAATTAAAAAGGCTGAAGATGACCAGTCAGTCATTGTAAGGATGTTTGAAATAAAAGGTGAAAGCAGAACTATTAATTTAAACCATGATTTTACTTTCAATAATGCGATCAGTACAAATCTGATCGAAGAAGAAATCAAAGAAATTCAACTGAAGAAAAATCAAACGAACATCAGGATCGGGCATCATGCCATTGAGACAGTTAAATTAAAATAACCAGTTTGGAGGATCAAAATGAAAAAACATCATTTCAAATCACAACTCATAATTTCTTGCTGCTTATTGTTCATGGCCTGGAATATAAATGCACAGGCTGTACACGATCACAACCACACCTATTTTCCTGCAGAGGATAGCCTGGTACGCATTAAATTGGAGAACTGGCAGGATTTGAAGTTTGGCCTCCTTATGCATTGGGGAGCTTACAGCCAGTGGGGCATCGTTGAGTCCTGGTCTTTATGTCCCGAAGATTACGGATGGTGTGCACGGAGATCCGGGGCCAATCCGGGGGACTACCACGAGTATAAAAAAGAATATGAGAATCTTATCACCACTTTTAATCCGGTAGAATTTGATCCCGGAAAATGGGCAACAGCCGCAGCAGATGCAGGAATGAAAGATGTGGTGTTCACCACCAAGCACCATGACGGCTTCTGCATGTTTGACACAAAACAAACCGACTATAAGGTTACCGGCAAAGACTCTCCCTTTAAATCAAATGAGAGAGCGAATATTGCCAGAGAAATATTCGATGCATTCAGGGCTGAAGGCATGTGGGCCGGGGCATACTTTTCAAAGCCGGATTGGCATAACGAGTATTACTGGGATCCGTATTTTCCGCCACAGGACCGCAATGTGAATTATGACCCTGAAGCCTATCCTGAGCGCTGGGAAAAATTTGTTCAGTTTACACATAAGCAGATTATGGAATTGATGACCGATTATGGGAAGATTGATATTTTATGGCTGGATGGCGGCTGGGTTGCTAAACAGGATCCGGAAAAGATCCGGGATTTTTATCAACAATCCCAGAAGAATTCATCAAGCGGTTTCCTGAAACACAGAATTGTAAACCAGGACATCCGAATGGATGAAATAGCACAAAAAGCTCGCGAAAAACAGCCCGGTTTAATTGTGGTTGACAGGGCCGTCCAGGGTAAAAATCAGAATTACCTTACACCGGAAAACCGTGTTCCTGAATTGGCTATCCCATTCCCTTGGGAGTCATGTATGATTGCAGGGGGCGGATGGTCTTGGATGCCGGATGCGAGGTATATGAGTGGACGCAAAGCAATTCATATGCTGGTTGACATCGTCGCCAAGGGGGGAAACCTTTTACTAAACATAGCTCCGGGTCCTGATGGAAAATGGCATGATGAAGCATATGTATTGTTAAAGGATATAGGTGACTGGATGGAAGTTAATGGCGAAGCAATATACGGGACCCGTGCCCTGGTACCCTATAAAGATGGGAAAGTATGCCTGACCAGGAAAAAGGACGGTGCAGTTTATGCTATTTACCTGCCCGATGAAAACGAAACCACCCTACCTTCAAAAGTATGGCTTAACAGCATTCAGGCAAAACAGGGCTCCATGGTTGAATTGCTTGGGTACGGGAAGGTGAAATGGGAAAAGACGGGCAATGGAATGCTCATTCATGTTCCTGAAAAAGCGATATCCAATCCACCATGCAAAGAGGCATGGGCCTTTAAAATAACTATACTATAAATTATGAGCAATAACAGAAGAGCATTCTTAAAAAAAACTGCACTGGCTTCGGCAGGTATTGCCGGACTTTCTTTGGGTCAGTCCTGTGCAGAAATAGCTGACAGAGCTCCGGATGTTACCGGAGATACCAAGCGTACGAACCCAATAGGCGTATCAACGTATTCATTCTGGCAGTTCAATGGTCCCAAAGAAGATTTTCCCATCGAACAATGCATTGATGATGCAGCCAGGATGGGATTTGATGGTATTGAACTCTTGCTGGTCCAGATGGCTTCGGAAGAAAATGCTTATTTGCAGGGACTGAAGCGGAGGGCTTTTCATGCGGGACTAGACCTTATGGGGTTCTCAACACACCAGGGATTCATTTCACCCGAAAAGGAATACCGGAAAGAAAATGTGGATAAGACCATTCAGCAGATCGAACTGGCATATAAACTTGGAATCCCGACCATGAGATTGAATACCGGACGCTGGCGTACCATTGAATCCTTTGATGAATTGATGGAAAATAAGGGCGTTGAACCTGTGATGGAAGGTTATACCGAAGAAGATGGGTTCAGATGGGTGATCGATTCCATAGAGAAATGCCTGCCAAAAGCAGAAGAATGCGGTGTTGTATTGGGACTTGAGAACCATTGGGGACTGGGGCGTACGGCAGAAGGTGTCCTGCGCATTGTGGATGAAATAAATTCACCCTGGCTGCAGGTTACAGCAGATACTGGCAATTTTCTGGAAGATCAATACAGACAGCTGGAATTGCTGGCACCAAAAACTTTTCTGGTTCAGGCCAAAACCTATTACGGAGGCGGAAAGTGGTATACATTGGATATTGATTATGAAAAGGTTGCAGAGATCTTTCAGAAAGTGAATTACCGGGGCTACATTTCCCTGGAATTTGAAGGGAATGAAGATCCCCGGACGGCAGTACCTAAAAGCCTTGAATTATTAAGGAATGCTTTCTCGTATTAGAATTTAATCAAAGGAGATGCTTCGAAATCTTTTTCTGTCATTATTATCATGTTTCTTCCTGTTTGCCAATGCTCAAAAGCCGGATGATCTGTTTATCCGGGACCGCATGCAAGCTGTATCGGGAGATAATATCTTCAAAACGGAAGGATACTATAACTGGTGTACTTCCACTGTTAAGGGAAAGGATGGGAAATACCATCTATTTTATTCACGCTGGAAAAAGGAATACAGTTTCTACGGTTGGTTGACCCATTCGGAAATTGCTCATGCTGTTTCCGATTCCCCTTCGGGTCCCTGGACGTACAAAGAAACCGTTTTGAAAGGCAGGGGGAAAGGCTATTGGGATGCCATCACTGTGCATAACCCGAAGATCAAAAGCTTTGATGGGAAGTATTATCTGTATTATTGCTCCACCAACCTTGGGGATGTAGATTTTACCGAAGAGGAACTCATCGAAACGGCACATACTGGCTATGATCATCCCAACTGGAAAATCCTGCGTCCCAATCAGCGCACCGGCGTGGCTGTATCCAACTCGCTCTCCGGACCCTGGGAACGAATGGACCAGCCGCTGATAGAGCCATCCGGACCCATTACCACGCTGACGGTTAATCCAGCCATTGACCGTGGCAGGGATGGAAAGTATTACCTGATTGTCAAGGGTGATAAGCCTAACGAAACCCTTTTTATACGGAATCAGGCCATAGCCATTTCCGATTCCCCGACAGGCCCTTTTGAAATGCAATCCAAACCGGTGATCGATTATCTTGACACAGAAGATATGTCTCTATGGTATGATGCTGCGAGAGAATACTTTTACGGTGTATTTGATGCGCATTCCTTCATCGGGATGGTCAGTTCGCAGGATGGCATCAACTGGAAAAAAGCGACAGAATATGTATTAACTCCAAAAGAAATCCATATGCAGGACGGAAGCCTGCTGATGCCCGACCGCCTGGAACGTCCGTTTATTTACATTGAGGAGGGG
>JAZGGT010000445.1:0-13084 GCA_036480555.1 Bacteroidales bacterium
ACACAAAAGGATGTGTCTAGTCCCCCGCTAAATGCCAATGCTACTTTCTGTTTCATCCTATTTAGATTTTATGTTTATTTTCTTTTTGACTACATGTTTGCCATTCTTCTTTAATATCTTGTCCCGAAGGGATCCCGACTTATCCTTTGCCGGATCGTACAACATGGCGGTGCACAGGCAGTGGGTCCGGTTGGTCCGGAACAATATATCATAATAGGCACAGCTATGGCAGCCCTTCCAGACTTCATCATCATCGGTCAGTTCCGAGAAGGTTACCGGTTTATATCCTAGTGCAGAGTTGATCTTCATTACTGCCAGGCTGGTGGTCAATCCAAACATCTTGGCATCCGGGAATATTTTCCTGGACAATCGAAATGCCTTGGATTTGATCTTCATAGCCAGTCCGTACCCCCTGTATTTCTCAAGTACAATTAAACCTGAATTGGCCACGAATTTTTCATGCCCCCATGATTCTATATAGCAGAAACCTGCAAAATCACCGCTGTCTGTGACGGCAATAATTGCCTTGCCCTCCCTTATCTTTTTCGTGAGATATTCAGCAGATCTCTTTGCCAGTCCTGTACCCTTTACCCTGGCAGCTTCCTCGATGGCTTTTTGGATATCCGGAACATAGATCAGGTGATCCTTGCCCGCTTCTGTTATAACAAACTTTTCCATATCTCTTATTTTCTATATTTGTTCAACCGGGAATAATAATGCCAGCGCATTCCTGATATCTTCCTTTCCAACATCATCACGCGGGATCAGGAGAATTGTGTCGTCTCCGGCAATGGTTCCCATGATCTCATAGGCATCCATTTCATCTATGGCCGAGGAAATGCTTTGTGCATACCCGGGATGGGTTTTGATCACAGCCATATCCCGGGCAAATTCAATGGAAATAAATCCGTTCAATGGGAAATTTCCCATGGTTGCCAACTGCCTGTTCTGCTGATTTCCGCGTGGCAGCACATAGATATATCCCTTCTCCTTGTCAGGGATCTTCCCTGCCTCAAGAAATTTCAGGTCCCTCGACAATGTTGCCTGAGTTACCTCAAATCCTTCCCTCTTCAACATGGACAATAATTCATTCTGGCTGGCAACAGCCTCCTTCTCAATGAGCCTGCGAATAGCCAGTAAGCGCTGGGTCTTAGATTTCATAATGCATATTTATACATTTATTTTGCAAAAATATACAATTTTTACAATTTACCATATTTTTAAGCAAAATATTTATATTTTTGTGCGCATATGAAAGATGACATCCGGAAGGTAGTAGTACTTGGATCAGGAGCTCTGAAGATCGGCGAAGCAGGAGAATTTGATTATTCAGGATCCCAGGCACTGAAGGCGCTCAGGGAAGAAGGTATTACCACCGTTTTGATCAATCCCAATATTGCCACCGTCCAAACCTCAGAAAATATTGCCGACAAGATTTATTTCCTGCCCATCACACCGGGTTTCGTTGAAAAGGTGATCGCCCGTGAAAAACCCGATGGGATCCTGTTATCTTTCGGTGGACAAACAGCATTGAATTGCGGGATTGAACTTTACAAGCAAAAGGTCCTTGAGAAACACAAAGTGAAGGTGCTGGGAACACCAATTCAGGCCATCATTGATACGGAAGACCGGGAGATTTTTGTAAACAAGCTCAAAGAAATTGATGTCAGGACCCCTCGGAGCCAGGCTGTGGAATCCATTGAAGAAGGCAAAGTGGCAGCAGCCAGCCTGGGTTATCCAATCATCATCCGGGCAGCCTATACTCTCGGGGGACAGGGAAGTGGGTTTTGCGCGAATGAGGAGGAACTTGTAAAACTGGCATCCAAGGCCTTTTCATATTCCCCACAGATCCTCATCGAAGAATCACTGAAAGGATGGAAGGAAATCGAATACGAAGTTGTCAGGGACTGTTATAACAATTGCATTACGGTGTGTAACATGGAGAATTTTGATCCCCTTGGGATACACACCGGTGAAAGCATTGTCGTTGCCCCTTCACAGACCCTTACCAACAGTGAATACCATACGCTCAGGCGATTATCCATTGACGTGATCCGTCATATTGGCATTGTTGGTGAATGCAATATCCAGTATACACTCGATCCGAATTCAGAAGAATACAGGGTGATCGAGGTGAATGCCCGCCTGTCACGATCCAGTGCCCTGGCATCAAAGGCTACCGGTTATCCCCTGGCATTCGTGGCGGCTAAATTAGGACTCGGATACGGACTGCATGAATTGAAAAATTCGGTTACGAAAACTACATCTGCCTTCTTTGAACCGGCACTTGACTATATTGTATGCAAGATCCCGCGCTGGGACCTGAATAAGTTTATAGGCGTGAGCAAGCTCATCGACAGCTCGATGAAAAGTGTCGGGGAAGTAATGTCGATCGGACGTACCTTTGAGGAGGCCATACAGAAAGGGGTCCGTATGATCGGGCAGGGCATGCATGGATTCACCGGGAACCGGGACCTGGAATTCGAGGACATTGAACGGGAGCTTACCCAGCCCACCGATATGCGGATCTTTGTCATTGCAGATGCCTTTGAGAAGGGATATTCGGTGGACCAGATCTTTGAATTGACAAAGATCGATAAATGGTTCCTGGTAAAACTGCAAAATATTTTTACCCATAAAACCCTGCTCGAGCAATACAAATCCCTTGATGATCTTCCCGATGAGGAACTGCGAAAGGCCAAGATCCTTGGTTTTTCTGATTTCCAGGTTGCCAGACATGTTATGGACCCGGATTCCGACAGTATACAGGAGAAAATGCTTGAAGTCAGGTTACACCGAAAGGCACGGAATATCCTTCCTTTTGTCAAACAGATCGACACCCTGGCTGCCGAATACCCGGCACAAACCAATTACCTGTATATGACGTACAGCGGAGTAGAGCATGATATTGAGTTTGCAAAGGATGGGCAATCCGTCATTGTCCTGGGCTCGGGAGCCTACCGGATCGGCAGCAGCGTGGAATTTGACTGGTGCAGTGTGAACACACTGTATACCCTGAACGAACAGGGATACCGCTCAATCATGATCAATTATAATCCCGAGACTGTAAGTACTGATTACGATGTCTGTGATCGCCTGTATTTTGATGAGCTTTCCTTCGAGCGTGTCATGGATGTGATTGATCTGGAAGTGCCCAAGGGGGTGGTTGTTTCTATGGGGGGACAGATCCCCAATAACCTTGCCATGAGGCTGCATAGCCAGGAAGTCAGTATCCTTGGCACATCGCCTGTATCGATCGATAATGCTGAGAACAGGCATAAGTTTTCCATGATGCTCGACGATTTGTGCATTGATCAACCCAGGTGGAAGGAACTGACCAGTATAGAGGATACTAATAATTTCATCAACACGGTCGGGTTCCCTGTATTGATCCGTCCTTCCTATGTACTGTCAGGGGCGGCCATGAATGTTGTATCCAACAAAGAAGAGCTGGAACATTTTCTGAACCTGGCTGCAAAGGTATCCAAGCAATATCCTGTCGTGGTCTCTGAGTTCATACAGCAGGCCAAGGAAATCGAGATCGATGCCGTCGCAAAAGATGGTGAGCTTGTGGTGTATGCCCTGTCAGAACACGTGGAGTTTGCGGGTGTCCATTCCGGTGATGCCACCATGGTCTTCCCTCCCCAGAAAATCTATTTTGAAACTGTCCGCAGGATCAAGAAAATATCGCGTGACATCGCCAAGGCGCTGAATATCACTGGCCCATTTAACATGCAATTCCTGGCCAAGGACAATGATATCAAGGTCATTGAATGTAACCTGCGGGCTTCACGCAGCATGCCTTTCGTATCAAAAGTCCTGAAGTCCAATTTCATCGATATAGCCACCAAGGTAATGCTTGACCTGCCCTATGATAAACCGGACAAATCCATATTTGACCTGGATTATATCGGGATCAAAGCCCCGCAGTTCTCCTTTTCCCGCCTGAAAGGGGCAGACCCCGTGCTGGGGGTTGACATGTCCTCCACGGGGGAAGTAGGTTGCATAGGGGAAAATTTTTATGAAACCATACTGAAAGCCATGCTTTCTGTCGGATACACCATCCCCGAAAAAAATATCCTCCTGTCTACCGGTCCCATGCGCTCCAAGGTAGAACTGATCAACAGCTGCCGCATGCTGGCCGGGAAGGGTTACAACCTTTTTGCCACAAAGGGTACGGCTGACTTTCTGAGGCTTAATAATATTGAGTCAACAGTGCTCGCCTGGCCGGATGAGGATAAGAAGCCTAACACCCTGGACTATCTTCAGAACAAAATGATCGACCTGGTCATCAATATCCCCAAGGATCTCACCTCGGATGAATTAAGCAATGACTACTCCATCCGCCGGAATGCGGTGGACTACAATATTCCGCTGATCACCAATGCACAGCTTGCCAGTGCATTCATCATAGCCTTCTGCAAGATCAAGGAAGAAGAAATTACCATTAAACACTGGGGAGAGTACTAGCTGCCTGGTCTATCCTTTCAAGGCTTCCGCACCCGAGACAATTTCGAGGAGTTCACTGGTAATGGCTGCCTGGCGGGCCTTATTGTAGTACAGGTTTAATTCGCGAAGCAAATCTGTGGCATTGTCTGTTGCCATATGCATGGCAGTCATCCTTGCCCCTTGTTCAGCCGCATGTGAATCAAGCAAAGCCTTGTAAAACTGGATCTTCAGGGATCTTGGGATCAGTTCCCTGATAATGAATTCTTTGGAAGGCTCATAAATATAATCTGCAAATATGCTATCCTCTTCCGTTTTCTCCGGTATTAGCACCGGCAGGAATTGTTCCGTTGTAAGGATCTGGACAGCTGCATTTTTAAACTGGTTATATACCAGCATTACCCGGTCGTACTCCCCGGCAATAAATTGATCCATGATCCCTTCGGCAACCGGCATTACATTGTCAAACGTAAGGTCGTCAAAAAGCTCATTCTTAATTCCGGCCAGCGGGTATTTGTTTTTCCTTAAAAATTCAGACCCTCTTTTACCAATAGCGTAGAAATCCACTTTTCTTTGTTGCATCAGCTTCCCGAAGTCCTCATATGCCACCTCCATGGCACGTTTGATAACGAGTGAATTAAAAGCACCACAAAGTCCCCTGTTAGACGAAACAACAACGATCAATACCTTCTCCATATCCCGTTCAGTGGCATATGGATTATCTTCCTCTCCCCTGATGGAATCGCTCAGATTGGTAAGAATGGTATGCAAGCGATCAGCATAAGGCCTCATCTGTATGATGGCCTCCTGCGCCTTCCTGAGTCTCGCCGCTGCTACCATTTTCATGGCAGAGGTGATCTTCCTGGTGGAAGTTACCGAAGCAATTCGATTGCGGATTTCTTTCAGGTTTGCCATTTACTATGTCTCCTCATATCTTGAAGCGATCTCCTTGGCCACTTTTTCAAGAACTTTTTCTTCTTTTTCTTTCAGAACACCCTTCCTCAATTCTTCCAACAGTTCTTTGTGTTTAAGCTCCAGGAGATCGAGAAATTCCTCTTCAAATTCCCTTACCCTGTTCACCGGCACATTCACCAGGAGTCCACGGGTTCCACAAAAGATAATGGCTATTTGCTTTTCCACTGACAGTGGGGAGTATTGTCCCTGTTTAAGGATCTCAACATTCCTGGCACCCTTATTAAGCGTGGCCTGGGTCGTTTTATCCAGGTCCGAGCCGAACTTGGCAAATGCCTCCAGTTCCCGGTAGTAAGCCTGGTCAAGTTTCAGGGTGCCGGCCACAGATTTCATTGCTTTGATCTGGGCACTGCCGCCCACCCTGGATACTGAGATCCCTACATTGATAGCCGGCCTGACACCTGCATTAAAGAGGTTCGATTCAAGAAATATCTGCCCGTCTGTGATAGAGATAACATTGGTCGGTATATAGGCTGAAACATCTCCGGCCTGGGTCTCAATAATGGGTAAAGCTGTCAGGGATCCTCCCCCCTTGACAACAGGCTTTAATGCTTCGGGAAGATCGTTCATCTGGCTGGCGATCTCATCTGATTCGATGATTTTCGCAGCTCTTTCCAACAATCTGGAGTGCAGGTAGAAAACATCGCCGGGATAAGCTTCTCTTCCGGGTGGCCTTCTCAGCAACAGGGATACCTCGCGATAGGAAACAGCCTGTTTCGACAGATCATCATAGATAATGAGGGCAGGCCTTCCCGTATCTCTGAAATACTCACCTATGGTACATCCTGCAAAAGGTGCATAAAACTGCATCGCAGCCGGGTCAGAAGCAGTGGCAGACACAATGACCGTGAAGTTCATGGCACCATAGTGCTCCAGGGTAGCTGCAATATTGGCAACGGTTGATCCCTTTTGTCCAATGGCTACATAGATGCAATAAACCGGTTCTCCCTTCTCATAAAATTCTTTCTGGTTAATGATGGTGTCGATGGCAATGGCTGTTTTTCCGGTCTGCCTGTCACCTATGATCAATTCACGTTGTCCCCTTCCGATGGGGATCATGGCATCAATGGGCTTGATGCCTGTCTGCAGAGGTTCGTTAACCGGCTGGCGGTAGATAACACCCGGGGCTTTTCTTTCCAGCGATAATACCATTTTTTTCCCTTTAATAGGTCCCTTGCCATCTATGGGATCACCAAGGGTATTTATCACCCTGCCAAGAAGCCCTTCCCCAACTTCAAGGGCAGCTATCCGGCCTGTTCTTTTCACAAGGTCACCTTCCCGGATCTCTTCTGAGGACCCCAACAGGACGGCACCAATATTATCCTCTTCGAGGTTAAGCACTATCCCGACGACACCATTTTCGAACTCGATCAGTTCGTTTGATTGCACATTGGTCAATCCATATATTCTGGCAATGCCATCTCCGATCTGAAGAACGGAACCTACTTCTTCCAGTTCTTCAGTCGTTTTAAATCCCTCGAGCTGTTTCTTAAGTACTTCAGATACTTCAGCGGGTTTTATTCCTGCCATCGATCAAATTTTTATAAATGTTATGATTCCCTATTTCTGTAATTCTTTTTTTATCCTTCCCAGTTTCCCCTTAACACTGGAGTCAAGCTGCTTGTCTTCAACACGGAGTACAAATCCCCCGATCAGCTCTTTTATTACCTCCTCCTGCAATTCGATCTCAGCATTGAAAGTCCTGGTGATGATAGCAAGCATTTCCTGCCTTATTTCTTTGGTGAGTGGGATTGCCGTCTCAATACTGGCCATCATGATCCCTTTCTCCTCTTTGTACAATTTAATGTAGTGCCGGCAGATGGCAGCCAGGTAATCTTCCCGGTTATTGCCCGTTACCAGCCGGATAAAATCCAGGGCCAGGTCGCCTACCTTGCCCTCAAACAGTGAGACCAGAATGGCTGTCTTTTTCCTTGTTTCAACAACCGGGCTTTCAAGCAGGCTTTTAACTTCTACCAAATCGCTAACAGCGGCAAGCATCATATCCATGTCTTTTCGTACTTCGTCCAGGATACCTTGTTCCCTTGCACTCAGGAACAGTGCCCTGGCATATCTTACCGCTACCTTGCCAACCTTCATCCCTAGTTCATTTTTACATCTTTCAGAAGCTTTTCCATCAGCTCCTGCTGTGCCTTGTCATCTTTGAGTTTTTCCTGCAGGATCTTCTCGGCAATGTCCACTGATAATTCCGCTACCTGTATGCGAATATCTGCAATGGCAGCATCTTTTTCATTCTCTATTTGAACCTTTGCAGATTGAATGATTTTCTTTGATTCTTCACTGGCCTTATTCTTTGCCTCATTCAGGATCATTTCACCGGTTTTTTTTGTTTCCTTCAGCATTTTGTCCCTCTCCTTCCGGGCTTCGGCCATGATCTTTTCATTGTCTGCCTGCAGTTTCTCCATTTCTTTTTTTACCCTGTCAGCGGTACGGAGGGATTCCTCAATGGATTCCTCACGGTTCCTGAGTGCATTCAGAATAGGTTTCCAGGCAAACTTTTTCAGGATGATCATCACGATGATAAACATGAGCAACATCCAGAAAATGGTTCCAATATCAGGAGTTACAAGTCGCATATGATTGATTTTATTATCTCAAACTAACCTGCATGGAACTGCCAATCGCAGATCCATGCAGGCAAAATCCCTTTATGCCATAAAGAGGATCAACAGACAAACCACAATAGCAAAGAAGGCGGCTCCCTCAATGAGGGCGGCAGCAACGATCATATTTGACCGTATGTCTCCGGCAGCTTCCGGTTGTCTGGCAATAGCTTCCATGGCAGCACTGCCAATCTTACCGATACCAAGTGCGGCACCGATGACAGCGATCCCTGCTCCCAGCGCGGCACCCACATTTCCAAGTGCTGCTTCCAAAATAACCATTAATGTACTCATGATAAAAAACTATTTAATGAATAAAAACGAATCTTCTGTTAATGATGCTCTTCCGTTGCCATACCGAAGTAAATGGCTGAAAGTAATGTAAATACATAGGCCTGGATCAGGGCCACCAGCAATTCAAGCATGGTCATGAAAATGGTAAAAGCCAGGCTCAGCACAGAAACCCCCAGTCCGAGTCCCACGCTCATCTCGCCAAAAATAAAGATCAGGCTGAAAAACCCGAGAACTATTATATGTCCTGCTGTGATATTGGCAAAGAGCCGTATCATCAGTACAAAGGGCTTGGTCATCATCCCGATTATCTCTATTACAGGCATCAGGGGAATGGGGAATTTCACCCACCACGGAACGCCGGGCATATTAAAAATATGCAGCCAGTAATTCCGGTTTCCGTTGATCGTAGTGATCACAAAAGTAAATAAAGCCAGTACCATCGTCACGGAAATACTGCCTGTAACATTGGCACCTCCCGGGAATATGGGGATCAATCCGATCATGTTATTGAATAAGATAAAAAAGAATACGGTCAGCAGGAACGGCATGAATCTCTCATACTTGTGTTCGCCGATTGAAGGTTTGGCAATATCATCGCGGATAAATAATATAATCGGTTCCAGCAGGTTCTGCATCCCTGTTGGCGCCTTATCCGGCCGGCGGCTGTATGCTTTTGCGACAGACAGGAATACCCATAACAACAATATGAGGCTAAACATGATGGCCAGCACATTTTTAGAAAATGACAGGTCCAGCCTGGGCAGAGCAGTACTGCCATCTTCCAGGATCTCTACAATATTGCCCTTGTTTTCACCATGGCTTTCAAACCTGAATCCCTTAAAATCTTCATGGCCATGATGGAACTTGTTGAACATAAAAACATTCAATCCCTTGGTATCACTGTAAATTATGACCGGGAGCGGAATGCTCAGGTGAAAATCATCATAGCTGAGGATATGCCATTCGTAAGCATCAAGAACATGATCGAAGATAAAATCTGATGGGGAGAAACCTTCTTCTGCTGCGTGATCAGCATGTTCCGCTTGTTCATCATATTGTACTGTTGCCGCCTCTTCATGGCTTGGTTCAGTCTGCCGGGCAGTCTGGGCAGATACAAGCACCAGGAATAATAGTCCCGCTAAAATATATGAAATGGCTTTCCTGTTCAATATGTACTCTTCCATTTAAGAGCCATTAAAAATAATAAAAACATCCTTTAATAATAGAATTATTTATCCTTTTTCAGGTAATTTAAAATTGAAATGACCTCGTACAATGTGAAGGCCGCATATGTTACCAGGAAACTGACCAGGAATGGCACCGCATGGGCTGTGTCAATGAATAGAAAAACCACCAGGAATACCAGGTATATGAACATTTTAAGGCCCATGGCCCCAAGGTATTTCGAGGTAAATTTCCGGGGATTGTTCTCACTGGATTTGATCAGGTAGACATGTACCATGATGGTCACCACCAACAAAAAGGCAGGAATCACGGGAAAGTGCGGGAAATAGTACTGCGGGATGAAAAAGAGGAAAAGGCCATATCCGAGGGCGGTTATGATCAGGGCAATGAACAGCAGTGTGATTATCAACTTTCTCTGGGATTCAAACATGGTTTATTTCTTCCGGATAAGGTCCTTTACGGCATAATACATTGACATCAATACTGCGAGAATTGTAAGGACCAGTGTGAAAACCGGGAATTCCCATTTAACAATCTTATCCAGCTTGACCCCGCCAAACACCCCCACCAGTATGATGGCAATCATCTGAAAAGCAAGGCTGGAATACCTGCCATAATCACTTAGGGCTGACTTCCGGTTTTGGTCCTTTGTCATTTTGGATGGTGATGGTTTCTTCATTTGTCTGGCTGCCGATATTCATATCACAATTACCGGAGAACTGGCATCCTGGTTCAATGGCCAGCTTGGTCGCTATGATATCTCCCTTGATCCTGGCTTTCGCCTTGAGTGAAAGTAGTTCAGTGACTTTTATTTTACCTTCAATGGACCCCTCAACATCAGAATTTTTGCAATTTATTTCGCCGTTCACCTTCCCGGATTCCCCGATTACCACTTTCCCTTTGGTGATCAGTTTTCCTGTCAGGCTTCCGTCTACCCTGATGTCGCTGTTCGACTTTACATCTCCGTTGATTTGTGTGCCAAGGCCTATTATATTGATGGCACTGGCTTCATGTTCGTTATAAATCTTCGCCATTAGATTGAATTTTACACGCTGTATTGATTATTTCTTTCAGACCTGTAAATGTATAAAAAGAGATGCGATTGTTCAAGCTTTACGTGCTCCATTATAGGCCCACTTTAAATAGATGGCCCCCCAGGTAAATCCTCCACCGAAAGCTGAAAGTATAATTTTATCTCCTTTTTTCAATTTATCCTCCCATTCCCAAAGGCATAACGGAATTGTTGCGGCTGTCGTATTTCCGTACCGCTGAATGTTGATCATTACCTGGTCCCTCGATATCCCCATCCTTCGGGCAACGGCTTCAATGATCCGCATATTTGCCTGGTGTGGCACCAGCCATGCAAGATCCTCGGGAGAAATATTATGCTTTTCCATCATTTCAACCGAAATATCCGCCATATTGGAAACAGCAAATTTAAATACTGTCTGGCCTTCCTGGAAAACAAAATGCTCCTTGTTATCAACTGTAGCATGAGAGGCAGGCCGTAGAGATCCCCCGGCTTTCATATGCAGGTGCGGTCCACCGGATCCATCCACATGGAGCATCTGGTCGATCAAGCCGTTTTCATCCGTGCCCGGTTCAACCAGCACACAGGCAGCAGCATCCCCGAAAAGAGGACAGGTGGTCCGGTCCGTATAATCAACGATGGCTGACATTTTATCCGCTCCGACAACTATCACTTTTTTATACCTACCACTCTCAATAAAATTAGTAGCCGTTTCGAGTCCGAATAAAAATCCCGAGCATGCAGCAGCCAGGTCAAAGGTCCATGCATTCTTCAACCCTGTCTTATGCGCAATCAGGTTAGAAGCATTAGGGAAAAGCATATCCGGTGTTACGGTTGCCGTTATCAGTACATCTATTTCATCGGGGGATGTGCCGGTCCGGGTAAGCAGGTCCTGAACTGCCTTGGCCCCGAGGTCTGAGGTTGCTTTCCCCGGCTCCTTCAATATCCTTCTCTCCTTGATACCGATCCGTTGCATGATCCATTCATCCGTGGTATCTACCATGGTACTTAACTCATCATTGCTAAGTACATGGTCGGGCACATATCCGCCAACTCCCGTGATGGCAGCTTTAATCTTAGTCATTAGTGAAATTTTTCCTTGATTTTTCCAATAATATTTGATTCAATAACATCCCGGGTGTGGAGTATCAGTGTTTTAACTGTCTGCCCGTTGGAAATCCCATGTCCGATGAGGACTGTTGAGAGAATACCCAGGATGGGGGTACCGCCATAGCGTTCAAAATTAAACCGTTCCATAAATTCATCCTCTATCTTCCTCCTTTTAAGCATTGCATAGAATGCCTCCATTTCCTTTACCAGGACATTCCCGACAAAGCCGTCGCAAACCATGACATCCGCACCATTATCCCGAAAGAAGTCATTTCCTTCAACATTTCCAATAAAATTGAAGTCTTTCGTCCCCTTCATGGCCTGGTAGGTGGCCCGGGTAAGCAGGTTCCCTTTTTCCTCTTCCTTCCCGATATTCAGCAGTCCCACTTTAGGATTGGAAATGCCATGCACCAGTTCTGCATACAGGGATCCAAGGATCCCATACTGGTAAAGCACATCCGGCCTGGAATCAGGGTTCAATCCTATATCAAGCAATATGGTCGGTTTTCCATGATCATTCGGGATGGGAGCGGCCAGGGAAGGCCGGATAACCCCGGGGATGGAATTGACTATCTGCATGGATCCTACCAGCATGGCGCCTGTATTCCCAATAGAGACGAATCCATCCAGCTCTCCCTTTTTGAGCATCCTGAGTCCCATGGCAATACCTGAATTTGGTTTCTCAGTGAATACCCTTGCCGGATGATCTTCCATCAGTATGGAATGGGGTGTATGAAAAATAGTAAACCCGCTTGGATCACATCCTTCGCGGGTCAATATATCTTCTATGGCATGCTGGTCACCGAACAAGACCAGCTCAATATCATCAGGAAGTTCCTTACGTGCCTGGGCAGCGCCCTGCAGGGTCGCATCAGGTGCATAATCACCACCCATAATATCGACACCAATACGCATTGAGTCTTATACTTCTTCTTCGATTACAAGCTTCCCCTTATAATAAAGATTCCCGTCTACATAATAGGCGCGGTGATATTGGTGCACTGTACCAGTAGCCAGACAGGTAGCGAGGGTAGTTGATTTGGCCTTGTAATGGGTCCTTCTCTTGTCTCTTCTCTGTTTTGAAGTCTTTCTCTTTGGATGTGCCATATCGATTATTTTTTAATAAGTCCTTTTAATTTTCCCCACCTGGGATCTTCTGAAGCATTTTCCGGATCATCAGCATCATGAGCATTTAATTTTTCCATCATCTCGGGATTACAGCCTGATATCCCATCGATCTCAGGATGAATGTGTTGTATCGGAAGGGCCAGATGGATATATTCATAGATTAATTGATCCAGGTGAACCTCATTTTCCGAATCAGCTAGTATCAGCAAATCATCCGACTGCTCGAGGGTCTTCTCACCAAACCTGACATAAAGCATGGCCTGGTGACTTATCCTGATAATAAAAGGCTCCAGGCACC
>JAZGGT010000446.1:0-3542 GCA_036480555.1 Bacteroidales bacterium
TTGCGGTTGCTATTGTGGGTGGCCTCATAACAAGGGAATGGATCAAGGCCTCCCCGAAGGCGAGGACATTTCTCTATCTAGGCCTTGCCGGGTTGATATCGGGAGTTATTATCATTGCGCTGGGTAACAACCTGGTCTGAAACCAGATTTGCAGCTTCATGATGCTGAAACTTGAGATTTCTTTCAGGAATCTGATAGTCTGGCTGACATGTTTATCTTTTTTTGCAACCTTAACCAGGTCGGACCTTGTCTTATGCACGAAGATAATTATTAAGATCTCAGCACGCTTATTTGAAATGTACAATGAATGATTGATTTGTACCAAGCTTAACAGAGGGAGCTCGAGATTGGATTAAGTAATTTTGAATTTGAAGAATAATCAATGTTTATGAGGGGATATGCCATTATACCGGTTTTAATCATCTGGCTTGGATCTCTGAATGCGCAATTATTGCAGGAGGGATTTGAGAATGCAGCTGTTGGAAAGATCAATAGCTGGGAGCATATAGAAGGGTGGCGGATTGATGACTGGGATGGAGCTGTGGCTGATTTTGCCATTGTTGATACAGTTAGCAACAGTGGTAGCAATAGTTTGTTTATTGATGTACAGGTTGCCAGCGGGGACCGTGCTGATCAGATATATTTATCCAACTGGTTCTACCCCGTTACCGTGCCAGGAGGGAAATTACTGGAAATATCTTTTTATGCCAGGGGGAGCCAGGAGGGGCAGAAAATGGGACTTGACCTGAAAAACCCGGGTAACTGGGACAATCTTATCTCAGAAGAGTTTATACTCAGTACATCATTTAAAAAATATGTCGCTAATTACAATGTACACACAGAGCAGGAACTGGGCATTTACCTGAATTTTGCCTATGAACCCGGGGTCCAATACCGGGTGGATGATATACTGTTCGACACGATTGAACCGCCGCCTCCCGCTGAAATTGATTCGGTTATCAGGCGGTCCGATATTGCTCTGTCAAGGACCCGTTCACAACTTGTTTACGACCGATTCAATGTTTCCATGATCGCGTGGGGATGGCTCCCGCAGCCACTGACCCAGGAAAAAATCGAAGCATGGAGGGGCGATGTATTAAATGTGCAGGGTTCCGGCATAAAATACCAGGCAAGGTTTGAAGTGGATGCAGGATGGAAGAATATGCTCGATTTCGATACACTCGGATACGAAGATGATATTATTATTACACTTGACAGCAACAGGCTGCTGATCCCATGGTTTTCACATCTCACCCATAATGGAATATCTGCCTACTATTTTTGCACAAATTCAGCCGGATTCAGAAAATTTTTACGTTACCAGGTTTTCGCCGCAGTTTCAGGCTCACCTCAAAGTCTCATGTTTGACGGCCAGACATGTACCCCCCTTGCTGTGAAATATTATGGCGGATGTTTCTGCCAGTTTTGCATGGAAGGTTTCAGTCATTACCTGGATGACTATTTTACAACAGAGGAATTGGCAGGAAAAGGCATCGATGATATCGCAGGCTTTAATTATCAATCACACCTGAAAGAACTGGGCTGGACTGAGACCAACTACACTTCACAGAACTGGCAGAAGGTACCTGATTATCCCTTAAGTGATGACTGGCTCAGGTATCAGAACTTTTCTACCCAGGAGCTAACCACCAGCCTGAGCCAATATGCCGATTCGCTGGCCGGAAAGCACATCCCCTTCAGTACCAGTTCCCCTCCATCTGAACCATTCAGAAGCATAATCGTACCTGAGGTGGACATGTATACCGAGGAATTACCACAGGGCGGAGCAAATACTCCCCTTAATGAATTTCCTGCATTCAACTATAAATTCATTGAATCCCTGGATAAAAGAATTGTATTAACCGGCTCGCCCCAGACGGACTGGTCACCAATGGCCGATATCGACCGGCCCGGAATAATCCGGCAGTGGATTGCACAGGCATATGCACACGGCGCTGTATTTATGGTCCCTGTTCAACAATGGGCCCCTAATTCACCCAGCGGATGGTACAATCCGGATTATGATGATTTTGATTATATTTTTGATTTTATACAGGAGAATTCGAGACTCATCGACGAGTATACCCTGAAGGCGTCATCCTCATTCCTGCTGTCATACAGGGGCTTGAGCAGAGGAAAAACCAAAACCATCTTGACAAATAGATTCCTGGTTGAAAACAACATTCCTTTTAATATCATAGCTGCTGGTGGCGACTGGTGGGAGAATGACTTAAAGGATGAGGATTTCATAGGGACGGATGCCATCCTGGTAAATTCTGATACAAGTTACCTGGATTCTGCACAGGCAGCGTTTCTTTCGAAGTATTCTGATAAAGTCGTTGCCTATAATGATCTGGAGGGGATATTCCAGCTTGTTCCGAGGCAGTTTGATGTCTCTGTCGGCAATGAAAAAGTATGGGTGGTACTCCGTGAAAATAAAAATGACCCGGAAGCGCCTTACATCTGCCACCTTATTAACAGGAGGTACGACATGAGTGCGAACGCCATTATTCCCCAGGATTTCTCGGTGACCGTTGATACATCACAGTTTAATAGGCAAATCAATGGGGCAATATTGCGCCGCCCCGGGATGGATTCCCTTAATCTTGAATTATTCATAGCTGAAAAGGGATTTCGAATGGATATTGGCAATCTCGAGGAATGGGGGATTGTGGAGTTTGTATATGGAACGCCAGATTATATTAACGGGATCAAACAAAACCTGACAAAAAAGTTCCTGACAGTATATCCAAATCCGGCCTCCGATTTCATTAATGTAAATGTTAATGAGCCAGGCATCCTTCAAATCTTTGACGTGAATGGATCCCTGATCCTTTCCGGGTATTGCGAACGCGGTACTAACCGGATCAATATTAGTTCCCTGTCAACAGGATTTTACTTTGTAAAGATTAACAGCAGTAATTCAGTCTGTACAGGAAAATTCATTATAAGGTAAACCATGAAATGTCAGCATTTTCTTATTCTATTACTTCTGAGCTTATCGTCGGGGCTCGCTGCCCAGGATACGGTTCGGCTGAGTGCTGCCATGCAACGCTTTCAGGGAGATGACAGTGAGAATGAATTCTATACGCGCTTCCGTTATCAACCCGTAAACGGCCTGGGATACGAAAATGGTGTGAACCGGAGGGATGCAAGTTCGATCATTAAAGTCGGGGATGTCTATTATGTATGGTATACACGTAATAGAGATTCACGGTACAGCTGGCTCAATGCAGATATCTGGTATGCTACCAGCACAGATGGGATCAACTGGACAGAAATGGGACCTGCAGTTGAAAGGGGTCCTAAAGGATCCTGGGATGATTTCAGTGTGTTCACCACCAATATTCTTGTCACTGAAGGCAAGTATTATCTAACGTACCAGGCAAGGACCTTCACCGAGCAGAGAAATGTCATTGGTATGGCTAAGGCTGACTCACCGGATGGTCCCTGGCAAAAGCTGCCTGATCCCATCCTCAGAACCACACCCGATGGTAAATACAGGGATGAGCATAAGCCGGGTTACTCCAACTGGCAGGACT
>JAZGGT010000447.1:0-4525 GCA_036480555.1 Bacteroidales bacterium
ATATGAAGGATTTTGGATTTACCAAAGAGCAGACCATGGAATGGTGGCAATTGGAAAAGCCTTACTATTCATTTGATCATGGCGATATTCACTTCATTGTACTGGATGGCAATGAGCAAAATCCTGAACCCTGGACACAATTATACCCTCGCTACATAGGTCCGGAACAGCAGGAATGGTTGAAAAAAGACCTGGAAGAAACATCTAAACCTACTATTATTTTTAGCCATCAAAGCATTGAATCACCAAATGGAGGAATGGCCAATCACGAAGAACTCAGAAAAATTCTGGAAGGACAAAAAACTTCTTCAGGACAATTGAAGACGATAGCCTGTCTCAGCGGCCATCATCATGCAGATTATGTAAAGGAAATAAATGGGATACCCTACATTCAAATAAACAGCATGTCCTATAAATGGGTAGGAGATGAATTTGAATACCAGCGTTTTGGTCCACATGTCGAGCAGGCATATCCGGCAGTCCGCAAAACATGTCCATACAAAGACCCTCTTTATACTGTACTTACACTGGATCCCGAGGCAGGCACTATGCACATTGAAGGGCGGGAAACAGGATTTATTTCCCCAACACCAAAGGAAATTGGTGTTCCACATGCGGCAAATATGAGGCCTACCATAACAGAAAGAAATTTAGACTACCCAAATAAATCATTTAAGTAAATGAATATGAACAAATCTTA
Source organism: Bacteroidales bacterium (assembly GCA_036480555.1). Lineage (GTDB taxonomy): Bacteria > Bacteroidota > Bacteroidia > Bacteroidales > SM23-62 > SM23-62. The sequence continues at coordinate 701 of JAZGGT010000447.1, forward strand.
TCAGGCATCTTTTATATTGACCATATTGTGTTTGTGCCTGTCTATTTCCAGCAGGGCATTTTCCAATGAAAGAATAGAAAAAGATGATCCCCTGGTTTACCTTGATATGGAAAATGGAAATACTTATGGAAAAGATTCCACGATCGAGGGGATAGATGGGAAGGCCAAATATTTTTCTGCCATAACAGGGAACCCTGCATACACAATGATCAATGGAGAAGAATCACTTTCCCAGCTATGGGAGAAGAATGATTTCTCTGTAGAGATTTGGGTACAAACCACGGCTGCCAATAAAGATTTCAATGTAATAGCCTCCAATAAAGATTGGAATTCAGGGGAAGTTAAGGATTTTACCACCATCCATGAATTTGGATTCAGCCGTAGCAGTGGCATCAATAAGGGATGGGCGATCATTTGCCAGCCTGACGGCAGTTGGGCATGGAATATGGGAGATGGCGAATATAGATTGGACTATCGTCCTACGGTCCCACGCCAACAAATTAATGACGGAGCATGGCATCATATAGTTTTTACAATTAATCGTGAGCGGAAAGAGGCAAGGATGTATTTCGATGGACAGAATGTGGCAATTTATAATATGGGAGGAATTGAGGATATGAACAGCCAATTACCTGTAGGCCTGGCAACAGATGCTCTGGCGGATAAAACGCTGCCCTCATTCGAGGGAGGCATTGATGAGTTCAGCATTTACGATTGTACCTTAAACGCCAGCCAGGTAGCTGAAAAGTATAAAAGCTTTGTCCCGTCAGCAAAATTGCCAAAGTTATCAAATCAACCGGTCGGTAAGTTAAACCTGATGGCATGGAATATCTTGCATGGTGGACGTAGGCATGGCAGGGAAATTGGCCCCCAGCAGGTCATTGATTTCATTAAAGAAACGGGGACCGATATAGTGATGATGCAGGAGACCTATGGTTCTGGGCCATTGATTGCAGATGCATTGGGTTATTACTTTTACCTGGCCAGCAGTAATATTTCTGTCATGAGTAAATATCCTATCCTGGAAACATGGACGGTTTTTGATCCTTTCAGGTGTGGTGTAAACACCATAGAATTGAGCGTGGGACAAAAAATCAATCTGGCCAGTTTATGGATTCATTATCTGCCGGCATGGAGAACCGATAGTCGAGACCCAAATGCTACCGCTGATAAGTTGATCAAAGGAGAAGGAGAGACCCGGCATCAAGAGATAAAGGAAATTGTGCAATTATTGGATCCAATTATCCAGAATGCAGATGATATTCCGGTGATCATAGGAGGTGATTTTAACAGCCCTTCACACAAAGACTGGATTAAGGAATTCTCCGGCTGGCACAATGGACTTGTTGTAGAATGGCCGGTTAGTAATGTGATGATGGAAGCCGGATTTAGTGATTCTTTCAGGGAAATAAGATCGGATATCAATTATCAGTCTCCTACTATGACAGCAGAAAGAATTACTTACAGGATAGATTATATTTATTACAAAGGAGTAAAATTAAAGGCTGTTGATTCAAACATGCATTTCAAGTATAAAGGGATATGGCCAAGTGATCATCCATCTGTCACAACTACTTTATCCATAGAGTGATATTTGTCTTGATCTATTAATACCGTAGCTGCTCAATCCAGAGGCTTGATTTTCATCTTGGTTCTTAGCCCGAATTTGATTAATTTGGAATCCCAGCCATCACTAAATTTAACCTTATGAATCGTAGAGAAATTCTCAAGCAGTTGTCTGTAATCCCTCTGGTGGGTACAACCATGACTCCAGACTTTTTTGCCGGCCACTCTTCCTCTGTTACAGAGAAAGCGAAAGAAAACATATACAATTCCATTGGTGTGGATACCATCATCAATTGCAGAGGCACCTTCACTATTCTGGGTGGATCTGTCGAAAGACCAGAGGTGCTTGAAGCGATGGAGGCGGCCTCCGGTTATTTTGCACAGTATGATGAACTTGCATATGGCATTGGCCAACAACTTGCTGAACTAACAAAAACTGAATGGGGTGTTGTCACTGCAGGTTGTGCCGCAGCCATGAAGCATTTTACCGCAGCTTGTGTAACAGGAGGAAATCCTGAAAGGTTAATCCGCATACCCGATCTTACCGGAATGGAAAAAACGGAGGTAATTAGTCCGAGATACTCCAGGAATCTTTATGATCATGCTGTGCGAAACATCGGCGTGAAAGTCATCACAGTTGAAACTGCGGAAGAAATGCGCAAAGCCATCAATGAGCACACAGCTATGATTTATGTTCTGGCATGCAGGCACTCACAACCAGGTCAACCATTCTCTCTGGAGGTAATAGCCGGAATGGCTGAACCTCGAAATATCCCTGTTTTACTGGATGCGGCTGCGGAGGATCTTACCATTCCCCCGGTACATCTTGCACAGGGTGCAACTGTAGTGGCCTATAGTGGAGGCAAGGCCATTTGTGGACCACAGTGTGCCGGCTTGTTACTTGGCAAAAAAGATATTTTAATGTCTGCATGGCAAGCGAGCTCTCCACATCACGGACCGGGGCGAGATAACAAAATAGGCAAAGAAGAAATGTTTGGCATGCTTGCGGCTGTTAAGGCCTGGACTACCCGGGATCATGAGGCAGAATGGCAGGAATGGTTGTCATGGCTGGATCTTATATCTGAACGCATGCTTACCATAGAAGGTATTGAAACCGAAGTTACACAGCCTCAGGGATTATCAAATCACGCACCTGTTTTACATATTCGATGGAATTCCGACGATCTCAATATCACCGGAGAAGATGTAGCTGAGGAGGTAGCCAGGAATAAAACACGGATAGCTATCGGTAGCAGGACTAGTGACAATATGACCTCCATTAATATCACTCCAAACCAGATGCAGCCTGGGAATGCAGAGGTGGTGGCAGAACGCCTTCATGGTATTTTATCACAAAAACGGCCACCCATCAGTGACAAGTTGAAAGCTGCCAATGTGGAATTGAACGGACACTGGGATATAGAAGTCTCATTCCCCAGCAGTAAAAGCAATCATAAACTATTTATCGAACAGGATGGCAACTGGCTTGAGGGGGCGCATCAGACTGATTTTGAGTTATTTGATCTGGTTGGCATGGTTGAAGGTGATGATATAAAAATGAGAAGTAATTATCGTATACCGGGCAATTCATTGACCTACCTGTTTTCAGGTGAGGTAAAAAATGAAAATCTGACTGGTTCCATATTTTTAGGTGAATACCTCACCGCATCATTTACAGGAGTCAGGACACCTTACGATAACAGACGGAGGAGAATCACAATTCCGGGAGGACCACCATTGGCCACCTAGGTACTAAACAAGAGGATATGATGACAAACCAGAGAAGCTTACGACTTTATTTTCCATTCTTTCTCATTCTGTTCCTGATGTCTGTACAGAATGCCGTTGCTCAGCACGACATGCTCCTGAAGGGTGGTCATTTAATCGATCCCAAAAACGAGATCAATGGACCCATGGATATAGCCATTACTGATGGCAAAATCGCAGCCGTGGCGAATAATATAAATCCGAACCAGGCAAGAAAGGTCGTTGATATATCAGGACTTTATGTGACTCCGGGTCTGATAGACATGCATGTTCATGTCTTTGCGGGGAATGATCCGGGTTCCTACATCGCAGATGGGGCTACCAGTGTGATGCCCGACGGATTTACATTCAGGTCCGGGGTCACCACGGTAGTGGATGCCGGATCTGCCGGTTGGCGCAACTTCAGACTGTTTAAGGAACAAACCATTGATCAAGCCGATACACGTGTTCTGGCCTTGCTTAATATTGTAGGAACCGGCATGTGGGGGCGAT
>JAZGGT010000448.1:0-4835 GCA_036480555.1 Bacteroidales bacterium
GAGAACCATGGAACAAGCAATAAAATGCATTATTGTGCAAGGAATGAACGATTCGTCCAATAAAATCCTGCTGGCAGCTCTTTTTAATATTTGTAATTTGTTTTCGAAAAATTAACTATGAAAAACACTATACCTGGATATAAACCTCAAACACATGCTATGAAACAAAGAGTTTTGCCATTGTTATTAATATGCTTTTCACTTACCGGGTACCTCCAGGCCCAGCATATTGTAACGGGAAAAATTGCGGACCAGTCCGGTACCACCATCCCGGGCGCGACTGTTATGGTCGAAGGCACGACAAGGGTTACGGTGAGTAACCTTGACGGGGAATACAGTATCGATCTGGAGAGCGGTTCTGCCACCCTTGTCTACTCTTACCTGGGTTATTTTACCCAGGTAATTCCGGTTGAAGGTAGAACTGTGATCGATATTGTTCTTGAGGAAGACATACAGAGATTGGACGAAGTTGTGGTAATAGGTTATGGCTCGGTAAAGAGAAGGGATCTGACTGGAGCCGTGACTTCAGTAAAAGGGGAGGAATTGTCCCAATCTGGATTTGCCTCGGTAGACCAGGCATTGCTTGGGAGGGTCGCTGGACTCGTAGTTGAAACTGCAGACAATTCGGCCGGGGCAGCAGCGTCGATACGAATCAGGGGCGCCAACTCAATCAGTGGGAGCAGCGAACCTTTGTATGTAATCGACGGGATCCCGATTCTGAACAATGCCTCCCAGCGTACGGGAGAACCAGCCACGTTAAGCCCTCTTGCTGGCCTGTCTCCCAACGATATTGAATCCATTAACATCCTGAAGGATGCCTCTGCTACTGCTATCTACGGTGCACAGGGAGCAAACGGAGTTATAATAATTACTACCAGGCAGGGGCAGCAAGGTAAATTGAATATATCATTCAACTCCTCGTACGGTGTTCAGACAGTCGATCCGAATGTATACAAAATGCTGGATTCTTATGGATTCGCAAAATTCAGAAACCAGCATCATTTTCCATATCCTATAAATCATCTCACGGATTCAGTAGATCTGATCGGTAATGTAGATGCAAAATGGTTTGATACGGAGCCATACAAGGATACGACAAATGTTAACTGGCTCGATATGGTAACCAGACAGGGCTCAACTCAGGATCATCACTTGAGTGTGAATGGGGCAACTGAAGACATTGCGTACAACGTTGGGATAGGTTATGCAAAGAATGTTGGTGTGGTGGAAAATACAGATGTTGACAGGACCTCCATTAACTTCGGACTCAGGACCACATCCTCAAAGAAGCTTCAGTTTGGGATAAATGCTCTGACTTCTTTTTACAATAGCAATGGAATAGTTACCAGTAACGGACCCAACCAAGGCGTAGGAGATGCAACAGCTGGAATACTGTTGCAGGCATTGCGTTACAGGCCTATGACTCCCCTCAAAGATGAAAACGGAGAATATATTGAGACGGATATTGAGGGAGGAGGTGCACTGAATAATCCCTATCTGACAGTCACAGAGGTAGACATGTCGTTCAAAAATAATTATTTCAATGCAAACACCTATTTGCAGTATAATTTTACAAATCATCTGAATTTACGGGCATCACTTGGAGGTAATATCAGCAACAGCAGGTTCTTACAGTGGATTCCGACCACAACTGCCTGGGGAAGAACGGTGAACGGATTCTCCTATACCCGTAATACCAATAACAGGAAAATTGTCACGGATATTCTTCTCAATTATTCAAATACATTTGGTGAATCGCACCGGATTGATGCCATGGGGGGATACACCGCGAACAAGTCAGATTATTTTAATATAAATACTTATGTACAGAATTATGATATCCAGTCACTAGGGATAAACAATATCGGACTAGGTGCAGCTGCCTCCACTCCACAATCTCACGCCAATGCCTGGGCCTTGCAGTCTTACCTGGGCCGGGCATTTTATTCTTTCCAGGACAAGTACAGCATAACCGCTTCTCTCAGGGCTGACGGTACTTCCCGTGTATCACCGGATAATGCATGGGGACTATTCCCTTCAGCGGCGGTGTCGTGGAGGATCACGGAAGAAAGCTTTATGCAATCAGTGGACTGGCTGGCTCAACTGAAGCTTAGAGTCAGTTACGGAGTAACAGGTAACCAGAATATACCCCCTTACCAGTTTTATTCCTCCTACAGTGCCCAGCAGACAGTAATTGATAACCAGCTTGTTCCTTCATCCTCGATATCCCAGTTGCAAAATAATGACCTGAAATGGGAAACGACCGACCAGTTTAATGTGGGACTTGACTTCGGCATGTTTGCTCACAGGGTATCCGGTGCAGTAGATGTTTATAAAAAGATTACCAACGATCTGTTGATGCAAACCATTATCCCGGCTACTTCGGGACTTTCTGTCATGTACAGGAATGTTGGATCTCTTGAGAATAAGGGACTGGAATTTACCTTGAATACTGTTAACATTGACAACGGTTCGTTCAAGTTTACCTCAAATTTCAACATTGCATTCAACAGGAATAAAGTTACGGATCTTGGGGATAAGGATACCATACCCGTAGCGGGGTCAAGCGGGTATAACCAGGTAGTCCTTATCAAGGGAATGCCGATCGGACTCTGGTTCGGCTGGCAGACTGACGGGATTTGGCAGATGGAAGATTTCACATACAGCTTCCGGCATCCTGATGGTCCCCTGGGAGACGATGGCAGACCTCTGAGAAAAGGATGGCATCTTAACAAACTGCCGGATGGAACTTATCCTGCATCCAGGCCGAATGACTCACCGGGCAGGCAAAAATTTGTGGACCAGAACAAAGATGGTGTTATTAACGATGAAGACCGCGTTGTGGTTGGTATATCTCAACCCGATTTTACGGGCAGCTTCAGCAGCGCTTTATTCTTCAAGGGATTTGATTTGAATTTTATGCTGGATTTCAGTTACGGTAAGGAGGTATTCCATGCTACCCGATGGTGGTTACAGCAACCCAATACCGTATTCCAGAACAAGCTTGAAGATGATTACTGGAGGTTTACTGAGTACGAGATCATCTTCGATGACCAGGGAGATCCTGTAGAGTTAGGTACTACGGTAATGAACGATGAGAATGGTAATCCCCTGACAGGTAATCCTACCAATGAGAAGATCAGGCTAGGCCAGGGGGATGCCTATTTGAACCTGAATGACGCCTTTATTGAAGATGGCTCATATCTGAGATTAAGGACCATATCATTGGGATATACCCTGCCAATAGCTCTTACAGGTAAGATAGGAATTAACCGGCTGAGGTTTTATGTCACCGGGATCAATCTACTTACCATGACCAAATATACCGGATATGATCCTGCCGTAAACTCTTCATCACTTAACGGTTTGCGACCGGGATATGATTATAGCGCACACCCACTTCCGAAAACCATTATGTTTGGATTGAACCTTGATTTATAACCACTTCATAAAACTGAGGAAAATGAAAAAGAGTATATCATATATATATCTGGCCGTAATCGTACTGTTTGCAACTGAGTGCCAGGATTACCTGATTGAGGAACCCCTGTCTTCACTTCATAAAGGAGAACTGTTCAGCTCAACACAGAACGCAAATATTGCCGTACAGGGTGTTTACAGGGATGTGTCAGTGCCCTGGGGGGACCAGTATCCCTATGTTGGAAATCAGCAAAATGATATTTGCATGCATGATGAACAGTGGCATTCGGCCTATTTTACAACCTGGAGAGGGGAGTATTCTTCTGCTTCTGATGATCCCTATTGGATTTGGATTCAATCATACAAAGCCATTGCTGACGCAAATGCCGTTATTGCAAATGTTCCCAAAATAACAGCTAAATCAGAGCTTGACGAAGCATATAAAAAGGAACTGATTGCCGAAGCAAAATTTTTACGTGCATTTACATTTTTCGACCTGGTGCGCTTTTATGGACCGGTTCCGCTTTATCTTTACGATGCCAATGAGTTCACTGAAGAATTCTTTAAGGGCAGAACTTCGGTTGCGGAAATACTGGATACCATAACCAGGGATTTGCTCTGGGCCTATAATTATCTTCCTGATTTTAATAACCGTGTGGGAGGCCGGACGAATAAGTGGGCAGCTGCTACTTTGCTTGCCAAAATCTACATGGCCAGGGGAGGACACTTCCTTGATGCCATAACCGGACAGCCTGATCCTGATTTTGCAAATGGCAATGCTGCCATGGCCCGTCCATGGCTTGAAAATGCTGCTGACATTCTGCTGGATATAGAACTTAACAGCGGTCATGGCCTTGCATCTGTTTCCCACAAGGATGCTTTTCTAGAGTATGGTAAAATTTTTCTGAATTCATCACGGTACAATGGTGCAGTGGACAGGGAAATTATCTATGATATTCAGTACCTGGGCCCTGAGAGATTAAGTTACTGGGGAGGGTATGCTATAAATGGCGGCAGAAAAATGTTTGATGGATATTTTTATCCCTGGAGCCAGGTTTACGTGGGACTGGATTTTAATATGTCTTTTCACGATGATGATGTCCGCTATAAATGGGATATAGCCCCATATGCAACCTATACGGGATTTCGCTGGCAGAGGGGAATGTGGTCCTGGACAAAGGCAAAGCACAGGCATGAGAGTACGGATCAGTCCCAGAATGCAAACGTTTACCGATATGCCGATATTTTGCTGATGCTTGCAGAAGCTGTAAATGAACTTGCCGGAGGACCATCCGGAACATATTCATCAGCCACAAATGGTCTGACCTCCAGAACCCCGTATGATTATATTAACGAAGTCCGGGCCAGGGCTCATGTCCCACTCCTTGACAATCCATACCTTGATGCCAGGTCTC
>JAZGGT010000449.1:0-5843 GCA_036480555.1 Bacteroidales bacterium
TTGGCTGTCAGAATATTTTCTGATTCCCTGACAAGACTTGCAGCAACATGCCCCAGGACCTTGTTCTTATCGGCAGTAGAAATCATGGCCAGGAACCATGACGCTTCTTTGGCCTTCCTCCCTTTGATGATCAGTTCTTCCATATAATGTACTTATTTGATTGCTATTTATGTGGTGGTAAAAAGTGTTCCGATCTCTTGGCCTTCCATTGCCTTGAGTATGTTTTTCGGATTTTGCCCGTTCAGGATCAGGGTATCAATGCCTTTTTCCCTGCAGATCTTTACGGCATTGATCTTGGTAACCATTCCTCCCTTCCCGAAGGATGATCCGGAACCCTGTGCCGCCAGTTCAATCTCTTCGGTAATTTCATGCACCTCGGACAACATCTCAGCATGCTCATCCTGCTTGGGATCGCTAGTATAAAATCCATCAATATCGGTCATGATAATCAGGAGGTCCGCATCTATCAGGCTGGCTACTTTGGCAGAGAGGCTGTCGTTTTCACCGAACTGTATCTCCACGGTTGATATCGTATCGTTCTCATTCACTACCGGAATGATTTTCATGGTCAGCAGCTGGTTCAGTGTATTCTGCGCATTCATTCTCCTGGTTTCATCATTCAATCCCTCAGGTGTAAGCAGCACCTGGGCCACCATCTGGTGATACTCAACGAAGAACTTCTGGTAGATGCGCATGAGCTCTGCCTGCCCGATAGCCGCCAGGGCCTGCCTGGCAACCAGTCCGTCCGGTGGTGCATCCATCTTGAGCATTCCTGCACCAATACCGATCGCCCCGGAGGATACCAGTACAATCTCCTTGCCACAGCTCATCAGGTCTGACAACACCATGGTCAGTTTTTCCAGCCTGGTAAAATTCATTTTCCCGTTGGGAAAGGAGAGGGTGGAGGTACCAACCTTTACTACTATCCTTGGTTTATCTGCCAATCTGGCTCTGCTTTCTGTCATAGTATTAAATCCTTTCAATTAATCTTCCAACAATCTTTGTAAGGCATTATCAATCTTATCAAAGCTGAAAGACTCCATACGCGTATCCATTTTTTGATGGATCTCTTCCAGGCAAAGATTACCAAAGCTGCCTTCATGTGTGTGTACAATGCTATCTTCAGGGGTAAAGGTTTGATTGCGAATTTGCCTGGCAATCTCCTGGTATGCCTCGCGAAACGGCATGCCTTTCATCACCAGCTGGTTTACCTTGTCTACACTGCTGATATGCCTGTAAACGGGATCATCCAGAATATCCTTCCGGATTTTCACCCGCGGGAGAACCTTTTCTGCCATGTAGAGGCAGTCCTGCAGTTCCGAAAAAGCCTTCATAAGGTTTTCTTTCAATACCTGGAAATCCCGGTGGTATCCGCTGGGCAGACCGCTTATGACCAGGTCTGCTTCCATCGGAAGGGATTTGATCCGGTTACATTTGGCCCTGATCAATTCGAAAACATCCGGGTTCTTCTTATGGGGCATGATACTGGAACCTGTTGTATATTCTTCCGGGAAGGAAATAAAATCATGGTTTTGTCCCATGTATATGGTAACATCCATGGCTAGCCTGGCCAGGGTGCCGGCAAGGGATGACAGGGATTGGGCGGTGATTTTTTCCAGCCTTCCCCTCGACATCATGGCATGCATTACATTGAAGCGAAGGGATTCAAAGCCCAGCAGCTCCGTTGTCATCTGCCTGTCTAAGGCAATGGAGGTACCGAATCCCGCCGCTGCTCCAAGGGGATTTTGATTGGCCACCTGAAAAGCACCCTGTAAAAGGATCATATCATCCGTTATATCTTCAGCAAAGGAAGTAAACCATAATCCAAAACTGGCCGGCATGGCAACCTGGAAGTGGGTATAGCCAGGCATTAATGCACCCTTGTGTTCCTTGCCCAGCAGCATCAGGGCATTGAAAAGATCCCTGGCAACAACAACCGTTTTGCGAATCTCATCCCGGATGTATAAATGCAGGTCCACTGCCACCTGGTCGTTCCTGGAACGGCCGGTATGTACTTTTTTGCCTGTATCTCCAAGCTTTTCAGTGAGGGTTTTCTCCACCTGGGAATGGATATCTTCCACCCCCGGCTCAATGGAGAATTTCCCTTCCTCTGCCTTCCTGTACATGTTTAACAGTGTCCCCTTCAGGTCCTTATGCTCCTGATCGGACAGGATTCCTATGGACCTGAGCATGGCAGCATGAGCCAGGGTTCCTATAATATCGTACCTGGCCAGGGTGCGGTCCAGTTCCCTGTCACTGCCAATGGTAAATTCTTCTATCTCCTTATTGACGGAGACTCCTTTTTCCCAAAGCTTTTTCATTGATCCATGGTTTTGGATTTAGATCTGCAATCCTTCCAGCAGTTGTATATAATTGCTGATCCCCTGCCTGATCTCATCAACACGGATATATTCATCTGCTGTATGCGATCGGTTTGAGTCCCCGGGGCCAATTTTCAGGGTTGGAAATGACATCTGGGCCTGGTCTGAAAGGGTCATTGAACCATAGCTTTTCAGTCCCATGTCAGTCCCCCGTTTCACCACCGGATGCTCCCCTGAAATAAAAGACGGATTCAGCCTGAAAGACCGGGCCTCTACTTCCCCGTCCATATTTTGCTTAATAACCTCAAAAACCTCTTCATTCGAATAATGCTCATTGGTCCGGATATCAGCCACCCAGTTGCACTGATCGGGAACCACATTATGTTGTGTGCCGGATGATATCATGGTCACCTGCATGCTAACCCTTCCAAGCCACTCAGATGTCTGCTCAAATTGATAGTCGGAGATCCAGTCAATGTCCTTCATGGCCTCATATATGGCATTTTTCCCCTCTCCAGTAGCTGCATGGGCACTGGATCCATGCCCCTTCCCGTCGATCACCATCAGCCCTTTTTCCGCCACCGCCATCTGATTCATGGTAGGTTCTCCTATGATGCCCAGGTCAACATTTCCCAGGTCATTCAGTATGCTTGTAACACCCTTATCCCCGGAAACCTCTTCTTCCGCACTGGCTGCAAAGATCAGGTTAAAAGGATTATCCTGCCTGCCTGCATAATGCAGAAAACAGGCCAGCAAAGATACCAGCGGTCCACCGGCATCATTGCTTCCCAGGCCATAGATCCTGTCCCCTTCCACCTGTGGTACGAAGGGATCCCTTTTCCATCCGGCCACGGGCTTTACTGTATCCAGGTGTGAATTGAGCAGGATATTCGGTCTGTCATCTGAGACCCGGTGGACTGTCCACAGATTATGATGCTTGCGAAGGACCGTCAGACCATGCTCTTTCATGACCGCTTCCAGCAGGTCTGCAGCCTGCTTTTCTTCCCGGCTTACCGAAGGATTCCTGATCAACTCCTTTACCAGGCCCACAGCCATATCCTGACAGGCATCCAGGTCCATACCGGTATTACTTCAGTTTTTCAATTTCGTTGTAAGAAGTGATGATCCCCTTGATCACTGCTGAGCTGAGTCCGAAATGCTCCATTTCGTTCAGGCCGGCAATAGTACATCCCCTTGGGGTGGTCACCTTGTCAATCTCATCTTCCGGATGATTGCCTGTCTGCAGCAATAATGAGGCTGCCCCGCGTGCAGTCTGGGCGGCGATGATTTGTGCTTCATTAGCATGAAGACCAACCTGTATGCCCCCCTGTGAGGCTGCGCGAATAAACCGCAGGAAATAGGCAATACCGCAGGCTCCCAGGATGGTGGCCGCCCCCATCAGTTTTTCCCTTATCACCATGGTGGTCCCCAGATGGTCAAAGATTGATTGAATTTTTTCCATCGCACCGTCACTGCCGTCGTGGGTGGCCAGGCAGGTCATGGATTCCCGGATGGCAATTGCTGTATTGGGCATCACCCGGACCACATTGACCGGTTTGCCGATTAATTCCCGGATATCATTTACCTCATAAGCAGCAATCACAAAGGCAATGATCTGTTTATCCGGATCAATTGCATCTTTGATCTCGGCTATCAGATCAATAACCTGGGTTGGTTGAACACAAAGAATGACAATATCCGATGACCTGACTGCCTTATTATTATCTGTTGTCACAGTTATCCCGTCTGCTTTCAGATCGTCCAGATAACGTAAGTTCAGATCGGTAACAACCAGATTTTCTGCCGGAAATTTTCCGGATTCCAGTAGGCCTTTGGCTATGGCTTTTCCAATATTGCCCCCGCCCAGGATTGCAATTTTTTCCTTCATTTTCTACCCTTTTTAAGATTTATTAGGATGTAATGAATGATAGAGCCTGGCCGGATTACTCATGATCCGGGTGAATCCTATGACATCCTCTCCGCTCCATCCTTCATGCATCTCGCCATATGTTGCTCCCGAAGCTTTCATCAGGTCATGTTCCGATTCAATCCCATTCACCTCGAAGGCATACGGACGGAGCGTAAGATACACTTTTCCAGAGACAAACAGCTGTGTGTCTTCCAGAAATTTCTCAATATTCCGCATGACCGGATCCATGTACTGGCCCTCATGCAACATCATGCCATACCATTCTGAAAGCTGGTCTTTCCAATAGGCTTGCCATTTCCCCAGGGTATGTTTTTCCAGTTCCTGGTGGGCACGTATGATAATGGCCGGGGCAGCAGCCTCAAAACCGACTCGCCCCTTGATCCCTATTATGGTCTCACCAATATGAATGCCACGGCCAATGGCCAGGGCAGCAGCTTCACCCTGGATCCGGCGGATGGTTGCTATGCCACCCACAATTTCCCCCTTGTCGAATTCAACGGTCAGATCCCTGGGTTTATCATCTTTCAACTGGGAAGGGTAGGCCTCCTCCGGTAAACCCTGTCCGGATGTCAGGGTCTCCTTCCCACCTACAGTAGTTCCCCAGAGTCCCTGGTTGATACTGTAAGCATGTTTTTCAAAGGACTCGTTGAAACCGACTTTCTGAAGGTATTCGACTTCTGCTTCCCTTGATAACTTAAGTTCACGTATGGGGGCCAGCACCTCGATATCAGGTGCGAGGATCTGGAAGATCATGTCAAAGCGGACCTGGTCATTGCCTGCGCCTGTGCTCCCATGTGCCACAATATTTATGCCTTGCTGTTGTGCGTATTCCGCCACTGCCATGGCCTGGAAGATCCTCTCCGAACTAACGGACATGGGATAATGATGGTTCCGCATCATATTCCCGTAAACCAGGTAGCGGATGCATTTCTGGTAATAGGTCTCTGAAACATCTATGCATATATGTGTTGCCACACCCAGCGACCTTGCCCGGTTTTCAATTATCTCTTCTTCCTGCTTACTGAAGCCACCTGAATTAATAAATACTGAATGTACTTCCAGGTCCTTCTCCAGGTTCAGGTATTTTACACAAAAGGATGTGTCTAGTCCCCCGCTAAATGCCAATGCTACTTTCTGTTTCATCCTATTTAGATTTTATGTTTATTTTCTTTTTGACTACATGTTTGCCATTCTTTTTTAAAAACTTGCCTTTAAGCGCACCGGATTTTTTCTTTTCCGGATCATATAACATGGCGGTGCACAGGCAGTGGGTCCGGTTGGTCCGGAACAATATATCATAGTATGCACAGCTGTGGCAGCCCTTCCAGAATTCATCATCATCGGTCAGTTCCGAGAAAGTTACCGGTTTATAACCAAGAGCAGAATTAATCTTCATAACCGCCAGGCTGGTGGTCAATCCGAACATCTTGGCACCCGGGAATACTTTCCTGGATAAACGGAATGCCCTGGACTTAATCTTCATGGCCAGTCCATATCCCCTGTATTTCTCAAGTACAATCAAACCGGAATTGGCCACGAATTTTTCATGCCCCCATGATTCTATATAGCAGAAACCTGCAAAATCACCGCTG
>JAZGGT010000450.1:0-3020 GCA_036480555.1 Bacteroidales bacterium
CACCTGCCCATATCAAAGGCAAATGCCTCCAGCTGAAAAACACTGGTATCAATCACTCCAGGCACATCTTTAATGACCACCATCTCTGTCACCCCACTCACTGAAGTATCCGGGGCCACAACCACCACCCCCGTAATCTCGGTGGATATCTCCCCAAGCCACTTCCCGTCAGCCATCACCCCGGTATGCACCTTCACAAAATGGATCCTTTCCAGATCCACATACTCCCCGCTCGAATCCACCGCCCATCCAATATCAAAAGCATCCCCGCCGGAGTTTTCCATTTCCCTTGTATAGGGATTGTCGGGGGGACTCAAAGATGATGCCAACCCAGAAGGTTCCAAACTATAAGGTTCCAAACCTCTGACCTGATTATCCGCATAACCGAAGTCTCTCCTGCGTGAAATCAGCACTCCAGGGTTTGAGTCATCCACTGCGTTTTTTATCCGGGTCCCGGTCAATGAATAGGCAACAGGATCCACCCCCGGAAAAGAATCAGCCGATGGATAATAGGGCTGCGTATGGATGGCATTCACAAATACAAACCCGCTATCCCCTTGGTTATCTGTCCACGGTACATCAGCTGCCTCAGTACCCCCTGGATTTGAATACCTGGTCGAATAATCCTTAATGGTCGATGAAAAATGATAATCACTCCCGGCCAGCTCGTACCAGGTATCATCCGGCTGGCCGTTCTGGTTCTCATCAACCATCACCGATACGATCCCGGGTTCGGACCATTGCATCGAAGGATTCCCAAATATGGTAAAATCCACCCCATATGGATTATCGGGATGATTTTCAACGGCCTCCTCAAACCCAAAGACCACATATCCGCCGAATGCCCCCAGGCTCAGGGCACCATCAATTCCCCCGATAATAGATTCAGCAGAGTAGGGGAGACCCAAGGGGGAAGCATTGATGAACTGTCCCGGCGCCGGCTTATATTTCCACACCTTATCAATCCATGGATGCTCCAGGGCAGGATCATTTCTGTAAATCTCCGCCAGGGGCCTGCCCGAACCTGTCACGATCAGGCGGTTCCTGGTTATGGAACCAGCGCTGAAATCCTCGCCATCTAAACCTATAGCACCCTCAAGTCCCGGAAGGCTGTCAATGTTCCCTTCGGATTTAATATACCCCAGCCAGTCATATTCACCTGTGGCGATGGCCAGGGTATCGTAATTGTACCCGTCACCTTCAGTACCATCCCATTTAGCAATTACTTTGTTGGCTCCGAAAAGATTCAGGTTGAACAAAAGGTTCCCCCCTGCATCGATATGCGAGTCATAGGTACCTGCAGTCAAATCTGAAAGTTTGCCGGCATCCTCCGGCCGCAAAGTATCCGAAATATCACCAGCCACGATACCCGCCACAGTACTGCTGTCCCAACGCAACAGGACATTCGGGTCCATGGAATAACTCGTCCCATAATAAATCCCCCCCAATGAATCAACGGCAAGACCTGCAGCATAACCACCCGTCTCTATGATCTTGCGATGGTTATCCTGGCCGCTGGTATCCAGTACAAAAATGGATCCCGGGGCATCCCAACTGGTACTGTTCAACCCTGAAACCAGGATGCTGTCATTCCACCAGACCGGGTCAATGTTGCTGCCCAGGGTCGCCTGCAACACCCAATCACCAGTTCCCACATCAATCCGGTAAATCCTGTCATCCGCATTCCCGATCACTGTAAAACCGGCCCAGATCTCCTGACCGTCAGGGCTCAGCGAAATAAAACTCGGGAAAGAAACATATCCGGCAGGTTTGCCATACTTTCTTATCACCTCACCGCTCCTTAGGCTGAGGCAGTGGATGGTATCCCCATCCGTCCCGTAAAGAAGGGAATCGTATACATCAAAAGCTTGAAAATTGTCATGAGCAGGAAAAATATCCCTCGCTTTAAAACCCACTGAGGGGTTGAGGTAGCTCTGTGCAACACCAGAAAACGCAAACAATCCAAAGAAGGCAAGGGAGAGATAAAGTCTTTTCATCGGGATGAGATTAAGTGATCATTCATAATTAAGGTTTTTCCATGTCATATTGCTGGGCAATTTCAAGCTGCCTGGTAAAAGCCGGCATCAGATTGATCTCATGAAGGCAGTCCACACTCAGGCAATCCGAGTAAAGGTTGTTGATATAGTGCAATGACTCCTTTGACATGATAACATTCACACAATCACATTCCATGACATTGTCATTCCTGCATTCGAAATCGCGCTGGCAATGGGGACAAATTTTCGTCATCGTAACTGCTTTACACCGAACAATATTACTTCAGGATTTTGCAGCGGGGGATGCGGTCGGCGAGCCAATGAAATGGGATATGACAAACTACCTTTTCTCCGAAGGCTACAAAATCTGTGTCTCACAGGCAGGTCTTCTGACTTATCCCGGCTCCTGAAACCTTCCCATCCTCCCCGGTTGTGACCGGGTCGAGGGACAGTGGTGTAATTTTCAGAAGCCACATGGCCGAAATGATGGCCGGGACTTACAGCAGCGGGAACTGTTGCCGATTCTCACGGCATTCCCTTTTAATTCTCCCCGGGATGACCGGGGATATGAAACCAATGAACGAAGTAAATGTAATGAATTTATGTTGAAAGCCGGGGAAAAATGTCTTAACAAAACGCTGTTAATATTTAAGTCTTTGATTTGCTTCAGCCCGCTTATGCCTTGTCGTATTTGTGTTTTATGTTAAAATTTCTTGTAAACTGCAAAATGCATGACAAACCAATTGTGTAGTCACTTATTTAAGGGCTTTAATGAATTACCTATTTGGGAGTGTTTTAATTCTTGTATGATTTTTAGTTATGACTGTAAATGATCCTTTCAATTCGGAGATATGGTTTTTAATAATTGAAACTATTAATTCAGCCTTCTCAAGGTTGTGCATACCTGAAAGTCGATATAAAATGATGCCTTCTGAAATTTTATTACCTCTGTAAGTGAGATCTCCAAAATCTTTGTCTGCAGTAATCAATACTCGAGATTTTTGGCGTGCCAGTTTTATAACC
>JAZGGT010000451.1:0-2223 GCA_036480555.1 Bacteroidales bacterium
CGGCTATCAGGTTGACATATATCCATCGCTGGGAATACTGTGCCGCCAACAGTTCAGCCCGTGCTGCTTCGTTGGCCCTGCGAAACTTTCCCCAGAAATCCAGTTCCCATACAATACCTGCTGCAAGCATGGATCCCAAGGGAGAAATCGTTGAATTATTAGGGACCTGTACATTGCCGTTGTAGCCCAGTGAGGGCCAGAGATCTGCCTGGTTATAACCAAGGTAAGCTTTCGCTTCCTCAACACGGGATGCAGCCTGAAGGACAGACCGGTTATTCAACAGGGCCGTCATGATCAGGGTATCCAGCTGCTCATCATTAAACAGCTCCCACCAGGCAATGTTGATGGTGCTGTCACCCAGCAGGCTGTCATACATGAAGCTCTCGGATGTTTCAATCGCCGGCGCTTCATAATTGGGTCCTACCTTACATCCTCCAGCTATCAGTATGGCGAGGACAAATAAGTATGCTATATATCTCATCATGATTCCGGGTTTTTAGATGATGCTTGCTTGGCCAGTTTCTTATCGCGTTTCTGTTCGTACCGGGCAATCTTACCGATAAACACGTACAACATCGGGTAAAAAAATACGCCCATGATTGTGGCAATCAGCATACCACCAAGGAGAGCCACCCCCATGACCTTTCGGGCTTCCGCACCTGCTCCCGAGGCCACGATCAATGGGAATACACCAAGGATAAATGAAAAAGCGGTCATCAGGATGGGTCTGAAACGCATTTTTGCCGCCCTCATGGCAGCATCGTAAAGTTTCAATCCCTTTTCAAATTCAAGGTTTGCAAACTCAACGATAAGAATGGCATTTTTCGCAGCCATGGCAATAAGCATCACCAGTGAGATCTGCATGAACACATTGTTCTCATAGCTGTTACTGAAAATCCTGAAGATCGCGACAAACAGCAGGGCACCGAAAATGGCGAAGGGAGTCCCCAGCAAAATACTGAAGGGAAGTGACCAGCTCTCATACTGTGCAGCCAGGATAAGGAATACAAATACCAGGGCAAACACAAAAACAATGCTCCCGGCGCCACCGGCCATTTTCTCCTGGTAGGACATATTGGCCCATGCATATCCCACACCCTGGGGAAGCACCTCATTGGCAACCTCCTCCAGGGCATTCAGGGCATCGGAAGAAGAATATCCGGGGGCCGGCTGACCTGTTAACTCTACCGAGCGCAACATGTTGAAACGAATGGTATAATCGGGACCGCTTGCTTCCCTGACTGTGATCAGGGTGGCCAGGGGAACATTTTCACCCTTGCTGTTCGTAATAAAGAACAAATTCAGCTTATCGGCATTCAGGCGATATTCCGGCTCTGCTTGTATAAACGCTTTATACAGGCGTCCAAATCGATTGAAATCACTTACATAGGATCCTCCGAGGAAGGCCCCCACCGTTGTATAGAGATCATTCAGCGGAACGCCCATCTTGAGCGCCTTGTCAATATCAATATCCAGGTACCGTTGTGGTACATTGGACCGGTAAGTGGTGAATATGGAGCCGATTTCCGGCCTTTCCCGGGCAGCTGCCATGAATTTGTTCGCTTCTAAAGTAAGATAGGCAGGGGTATTCCCAATCCGGTCCTGCAGCATCATCGTAAATCCGGAACCACTCCCCAGTCCTGGGATGGCCGGTGGACCAAAGGCAAAGACGGCCGCCCCTTTTATCTTCTGCCGGAACTCCTGGTTGAGTTCCTGTACTATCTCGGTGACTGTTTTGGACCGCTCATCCCATTCTGTTGTAGTGACAAAAAGGAATCCCCCGTTGGGAGCCATGGAATTCGACAGCAGGCTGAAACCTGTGGCTGTGGTGACATATTTGATGTCTTCTTCATGTTCGAAGAGGATATCCTCCACCTGCTGTGCAATGACGTCACTCCGCTGGATGGAGGCTGCATCGGGCAACTGGATGTTCACCATAAAATACCCCATATCCTCTTCGGGAACAAATCCGCCGGGGATGAACTTGCCTACTAGCAGGATGCTCCCACTGAGGACCAGGATGAATATCAGGCTCCGTTTAAACTTGCGAACCACCACGCTGGTAAAACTCAGGTAGCTTCCTGAAGTACGCTCAAATGTATTGTTAAACCCTGTAAAGAATCTCCCCATGAGTCCCTTGGATGGCTGGGCCTTGCGAAGGATCAGGGAACATAATGCTGGACTAAGGGTCAGGGCATTCAGGGAAGAGAAGAGCACGGATAC
>JAZGGT010000452.1:0-2202 GCA_036480555.1 Bacteroidales bacterium
AGCATCCCCTCACTGGCAATCCGGTCAATATTGGGGGTCTCAATCAGGTGATCCATATAAGCAGAGATGGCCTGGTAAGCATGATCGTCCGACATGATAAAGATGATATTTGGCCTCACGGCTTCCGTTTGCTTTGTTCTGGA
Organism: Bacteroidales bacterium; assembly: GCA_036480555.1. GTDB lineage: Bacteria > Bacteroidota > Bacteroidia > Bacteroidales > SM23-62 > SM23-62. The sequence goes on from JAZGGT010000452.1 coordinate 144, forward strand.
CTGTTTACAGGATGTAGCCATCGAGAGGATAGCAACAGCCATTAGGATAATTGGTAATAAGCCAAGATTTTTTTTCATGTTTTTCGTGTTTTAGGTTCTTTTACATTTATACCAGACCCTTATAAAATGCATAATATCCTCCTTCAAGGATTTTTTGGGCTGTCAGACATAATTCTGTCATATGATAATCTCCCCACATGCTGGACTCTCCATTGGGCACTTTACTCCCCGCCGGTATATGATCCCATCCATTGGGACGATGATAAACCGAATGCAATAAAATACCCTGATGATTCTTATTCATTGAAAGGTAAGGTTCAGACAATAACGTGTTCAGGGTCGTTAAGCCTGCCTGATAATACTTTCTGGCAGTTTCAGGCGCTGTTTTTTCCAGCAGGTTGCCCAGCCGGATTAGTCCCTGGGCACCAATGGCTGCTGCAGAGCTGTCAACGGGTTCAAAATCATTATACGGGTCAGCAGGTGAATCCTGGTAATTCCCCAGCCTGTGTAAATCGGGTGCTCCTGTATCCCAGTATGGAATGCCATCCGCAGATGAATTTTCAATATAAAAATCACCCGTTGCCTGTGCCGTTCTAAGGAGCGTTTTCTTAACATTCTCCAGATTAGGGTAGGCGGGATTTATTTCCTCCAGAAATTCCAGGAACTCCGTAAATCCCAGCATGGCCCAACTGAGACCGCGTGTCCAGGTAGTGAAACCCGAGAAACCCTGCTGCGAGTTCGGGCAGCGGTAATTTCCGTCATTCATATTAAAAATTGACTCATGTGCTACCCGTCCCCATACATCATAGCCATCACGCCCTTCCCCATAAAATACGGCATATTTTGCCGTGGTCAGGGCATGGATAATGGCCCTTTCCAACAGGTTTATCTCCTGATCATTTTCATTGAGCAGTCTGTGACCAAGCTGATATGCCACCAATAAGATCCGGCACGTGCGGATGGTATCAATGAACAGGGAATGCGGACCGTTGAATGAGTATATATATCCTCCTTCTTTAATGTTGGACCAACGTTTGGCCTGGACCGCTCCGGACATTTTCAGGGCCAGTTTATAAAACTCCTTTTCCTCGTCAGAAGCCTTGAAACAGTCCATGTTTGCATTCCTGAGCAGGTTCCCATAGGTGCTAAGGTTGTTAAAGCCATGATCATGCACTCCAAAATGACTGATATGATGAGACATATTGGCAAAGGTTTTCGTCTTGCCAATGTCAAGCATTTTGCCATCTCCGCTCGCATCAAATACAAGGATGGGGATGCCGTACTGGAATCCCTGTGTCCATTCCGTCCATCCCCTTGTGGTGTATTTACCTTCGATGGTAAATACCGGTGATCCCTGGGAAGGATCATATTCCCTGTCAAGAAAGATCACTTTTTCAGCAGCCAGTTGCCAGAACTGCCCCAGCCTGTCTTTCATTGATGAAATTTCGAGGTCAAAATCTATATTCATTTGCCATTTTCAATGAAAAAATCCTATATGTAAATATATTGGAATTTTTTTGATGGCGATGTGGCATGGGGACGATAATGCACCCGAAAGAATTATCGGTCACGGTGATATAGTGGCAGGAAAACATTTTGAGTTTGTGATGGGTGACAAACCTGCCATATTCTGGGACTGACCAGTAGTATTATGGTGAATTGAAATTCTCCACGCCAATATCCAGCCATTCCCGGAAGGCCGGGATGTCAAGGTTATGTCCCCTGGGGTCTGCGAGCGGCTTGCCATCTGTATCAATAAGCACATAGAACGGCTGCGTATTTGTGCTGTATTTGGATATCTGCAGATCCAGGTTCTTCTTTCCAAGGGTCTTTTTCACCTTGCCGTCAAAAGAGGAGGTGATCCATTCCGACTCCGGCAGCTTGGTCCGGTCATCAGTGTAAAGGGCAATAATGATATAATCATTTTGCAGGCGCTGAAATACCCCGGGATCAGACCATACTTTCCCTTCCATCTCCTTACAATTACTGCAGGCATGTCCTTTGAAATCGAGCAATACCGGCATGTTCTTTTCCCGGGCACAGGCCATTCCCTCCTCGT
>JAZGGT010000453.1:0-3521 GCA_036480555.1 Bacteroidales bacterium
CTTCCCGAAACGGCTCCCGGACAGACCATATCACAGGGTAATATGGACCCGGACTGGTTAGGTGGGATGTCCAACATGTTTAGCTATAAGGGAGTCAACCTTAGTATACTGATAGATGCACGGATGGGTGGAGTATTATATTCTCACACAGAAGCTAACCTTACATTTGACGGTTATTCCGAGCAAACACTTAACGGAAGAGAAGGTTTTGTCGTAGACGGTGTATTGGTGTCTGATGGCAGTGAAAACACCATCGAAACGACTGCAGAAGCATACTGGCATTCTCTGGGTGGAAGAAACACGCCCATCGGAGGAGTTTACATGTATGATGCTTCCTATGTACGCGTCCGGGAGGTTCTTTTGGGTTATACATTCCGCTTTAATTCCAACGTAATACAGGGAATGGACCTTTCACTTTACGGAAGAAACCTGGGTTTTTTGTATAATCCTTCAGAGATTCTTGATCCCAACATGAACGTGGGTACAAATAATTTTCAGGGCTTTGAGGGCTTTGGTGTACCAAGTACAAGAACCTATGGTATTAACGCCAGGTTTAGGTTTTAATTAATAGAGATAAATTCAAAATTTATAAATATGAAGACAAATAAATTGTTAAATTTTGCATTCATCGGCCTGTTGATCTCATTCATGTTCTTGGGCTGTACGGAAGATTTCGAGGAGCTGAATACGAACGATAGAGTATTGACCGAACTGGATGCAGCCACAATTGGTAATATTTTTGGACGAGTCCAGTACAGGGGATACTTCATGAATTATCACCAGACGGCGCAGAATCTGTTTGCAGATCACTATTGCCAGTATTTTGCCAATACACAAAATGCTTTTAGTTCTGACAGGTACGTCCTGGTTGGCGGCTGGCTTAATGGAGCCTGGAGGGCTTTCTATGGCAATGTTCCTAACAATCTGGGTGAAGTGTTGGAGGCAACAGACCCGGTTGAGAATCCCGGATTTGAAGCAATGCATGCAGTGGCCCAGATCTGGAGGGTTATCATATATGAACGTATCGCAAATTACTGGGGACCCATTCCTTATTCCCAGGTGAATAATGTCGAAGCAAGTGTTCCCTATGATGATGAAGAGACTATGTATAAGAGTTTCTTCACCACATTGGATGCTGCTATTGCTGCATTGGCTCCCCTCAGTGGTTCGGCTACTAATGTTTTTGGAGAAAATGATCAGATCTATTATGATAATGACCTTAAGGGTGGAAATGTTGATAGCTGGATCAAATTCACCAATACCCTGAGACTCCGGCTTGCCTTGAGGATCTCCGATGTGGAACCTGGACTGGCACAATCCGAGGCTGAAAAAGCAGTGGCAGCTGGTGTTATGGAAACACTTGATGATAATGCTGAATTCCAGAATACAGCCAACTCTCCTCATAATATGCCCAGGATGATAGGGTGGAATGAGTTCCGCATGAGCTCTGCCATGGAAAGTGTTCTGACAGGCTATGATGATCCGCGCGTCGCGGCTTTCTTCTCTCCTGCGGTTGACCCGGAATTTGGTGAATGGAGGGGACTGCGCAACGGATATGAGATCGTTGACCTTGCTGCACCTGAATTATTCTATGACAAACTTTCCAGGATAGGTCCCAAATGGGTACCTATTACCCAGCAGGATGTAATTACCTGGGAAATTTTAATGGCTCCGGAGGCTTATTTCTGTAGGGCTGAAGGCGCACTGAAGGGCTGGAACATGGGTGGTACTGCTGAAGAGCTCTACAATTCAGGTATAGAGATGAGTATGCTTTACTGGGGCATAGATCCTGCATTGATTGGGCCCTATCAGCAAAGTGCCAATGTACCCGTAGGCACGCATGATTCGCCAAATGCCCCAGCCGGTTTCCTTGGTGTAGGTGATCCTGTCTCAACCATTCCGGTAAAATTTGATGCTGGTGATGCTGCCGTTGCGCGTGAGCAGATCCTGACCCAGAAATGGCTTGGACTCTATCCGGATGGATGGGAAGCCTGGGCAGATCAACGTCGTGCAGACCTTCCTAAAAGGTATCCCATAATGGCATCGGAGAATGCGGATGTAGGTGTGAATGATGTGATGCGCAGGGTACAGTTTGTCAGCAGTGAATACGAGCAAAATGCTGATGCTGTCAGCGGAGCTCTTGGCAAACTCAGCGGACCTGATAAAGGTAGCACCAGGCTCTGGTGGGACCCCGCTAAATAGGATTTGTTATAATTACCATAATATAAAGACAGGCTTCCGGGCCTGTCTTTTTTTTTTGAATGAAAACACTTAGTTTTAATACAGAAACTATCCAGAATGAAGAGGTATATCAGATTGATATTCATCCTGATGATTGTCATGACCACTTTGTCATGTAAGCAGAGTAATAAACAATTTACCAAGCTTTCTCCAAACAGGACAGGGATCACCTTCAGGAATCCCATAGAAGAAACGGAGGACTTTAATCATCTTGACTACAGTTATTTGTACAATGGTGCCGGAGTCGCAATAGGAGATATTAATAACGACGGGCTGCCCGATATATATTTTACTGGTAATTTGGTAACTTCCAGGCTCTATTTGAATAAGGGGAATTTTCAATTTGAAGACATCACCAAAACAGCCGGGGTTGCTGCCAGGGAAACATGGAATAATGGTGCAGCCATGGCTGATATCAACGGAGATGGGTTCCTGGACATCTATGTTTGCAGCTCTACGGACGGTAGACCAATATACAGGAAGAATCTGCTTTTCATAAATAACGGGGACCTGACTTTTTCCGAAAAAGCTAACGAATATGGCATCGAAGATCCGGCCTATTCAACACATAGTGCCTTTTTTGATTATGACAAGGACGGGGACCTGGATCTGTTCGTAATCAATCATTCGACTGACAGATATACCAGGTTTAATGAAGAATCTCCAGGATTTAAGCAAGAGTATAGCTCCAGGTTCGGACATAAATTATTTCGGAACGATGGGGATGGATTTACCGAAGTAACCAAAGATGCCGGTATTCTCTCAAACGTACTTAATTTCGGTCTCGGTATTGCTGTTTCTGATTTCAATAATGATCACTGGCCCGACATTTATATTTGCAACGACTATTACGAGCAGGATTATTTTTATATCAATCAAAAGGATGGTACTTTTTCCGAGCAGCTGGAAAAATACTTCAGCCACGTTTCATTTTCATCAATGGGCAGTGATGCAGCCGATATAAACAACGACGGAAACATCGATCTGTTTACACTTGATATGCTTCCAGAGGAGAATTTCGAGCAAAAAATGGTGGCTGGACCCCACAATTACGAAAAATTCAAATTGCTCGAAATGAGAGGTTTTTATTATCAGACCACACGGAATATGCTGCATTTAAATAATGATGGTGAGTTTTTTACGGAAATCGGACAATATGCAGGCATACATGCTACCAACTGGAGCTGGTCACCCCTGCTCTGTGATTATGATAACGACGGATTGAAAGACCTCTTTATCAGTAACGGATATGGTAAGAATAACACTCATATGGATGTGCT
>JAZGGT010000454.1:0-10910 GCA_036480555.1 Bacteroidales bacterium
CGAGGAGAATGAGAAGGTTTATTTTGATATAGTCGAAGAGGTCTGCAGTAAGGTTAATATTCCCATTTCACTCAAGATCAGCTATTATTTCTCAAACCTGGCCACCATGATCAACCGTCTGGGTAGCACGGGGATCAAGGGGCTGGTTCTGTTTAACCGTTTCTACAGTCCGGATATAGATATAGAGAATTTCCAGCTCACATCAGGCAGTGTCCTGAGCACACCGGGAGACCTCTCCCTTTCTCTGAGATGGATTGCCATCATGGCCGAACGCGTGGATTGTGACCTGGCCGCTTCAACAGGGATCCATGATGCCCCGGCGGTAATCAAACAGATCCTTGCCGGCGCCAACGCTGTGCAGGTGGTTTCAGCCATATACAAACATGGTGGGGAGAAGATAGCTGAAATGCTCCACCAGCTGGGAAGCTGGATGGATAAACATGGTTTTAGCTCCGTCGACCAGTTCAGGGGTAAAATGAGCCAGGCGAGCAGTGATAACCCTGCTGCATTTGAAAGGGTCCAGTTCATGAAATATTTCCGCGGCTTTACCGGGGAAGAGATATGAAGAACCCGGGTAAGCCAGAACCTGTCCCCTAATGAGGAATGATGTTATCAACGATGAATTTATAAGGGCGGCCCGGGATTTTGCATATTTAATGAACCAGCATTATCCCAGGAAAACCATCTTAAAGATCGTTGGGGACAGATACCTGTTAAATACTTTCCAGCGAATTTTATTGAGCCGTGGAATATTCAGGGACGATGATATACAACTGAGAATTCAAAAAACACTCAGTAAAATTAATTCCCGGTCCATCTGTATCGATGCATATAATGTATTTTTCACCATCTCCAATTACCTGCTTGGCAGGATTGTCTTTGTCAGCAATGACAGGTTCCTGCGGGATGCCGGTGAAGTATACGGGAAGCTTCATAAGGAACCCGTATTTACAAAGGCCATAGACCTGACGATGAATTTCCTGAGGAAGATGGGGCCTTCCAATGTCGAATTCCTACTTGATAAACCAATATCCCACAGTGCCGAATTGGCCGGAAAGCTAAGGGCATCCCTGGAGGCGGAATCAATCCCGGGGAACGCACAGATAGATAAAAATCCTGATGCCGTCCTGATCCGGAAGAGCAGTGGCATTATCGCTACCTCAGATTCCGACATACTTGATGAAACAGAACTGCCAATCGTCGACCTGGCACATCTGGTCCTGGCAGACAGCTTCACAATGGATTTGCCCGATCTGGGCAAACTGTTGTCTTAAAGGGATGTTAAATCGCTCCCCGTATAAAGATTTTATCATCTCCAATTCTTAATTTTACAGAACAGTGTAATATAATACTGTCATTTTTAATAAATTGATATGAACTATGGGGAATTTATGGTTTTTTGAGAAGGTCAATCTGTTTTCCATTTTTTGTCCTCATAAATTTAAGGAATACAAGGAGAACCATCAATTCAGGAATTTTAAAAAAGGAGAATTTATTTATTTCTCGGATGATCCTGCAAGCAGTATCTACCTGTTGACTGAGGGGAAGGTAAAACTGCTTTATTATACCGAGGAAGGAGATGAGGTGGTTAAATCAGTCCTTGCCAGGGGAGAGGTCTTTGGTGAACTTGCCTTGCTGGGAGAGGATACAAGGCAGGATTATGCCCAGGTTGTGACAGACAGGACGGCTGTTTGCCAGCTTACCCTGGAGCAGATGCAGCAGCTTATGAAGGATGATGTTCCTTTTGCCCTGAAGATCTTCAAGCTGATTGGACTCCGGATAAATAAGCTGGAGAGAAAGATTGAATCGCTGGTTTTCAAGGATGTCCGGACACGGATAATTGAATTTATTCGGGAGTTTGTTTTGGAAAAGGGGGAGAAAAGCGGAACGGAATACAAGGTAGATCACTACCTGACCCATAAAGATATTGCTGACCTGATCGGGACCACAAGGCAAACTGTAACCACCCTGTTGAATGAACTGCGGAACGAGGGCAAGATCGATTTCTCAAGGCGAACCATTTATGTCGCCGATATCAATAGTCTCATATGAACCGGCAGGGGAGCAAGTGTCGTCCTGCTGACTTTTTTTAATATCCTTTACACATACATTCGCAGATGATCATGCTGAGAAATGTAAATATTGTTTCATTATTAATGCTTATCCTTTTTTCTTCACCGGTATATCCACAGGGGAAAGTATATGATTTTAGTCTGAAGGATACGGAAAACAAGACAGTCAGCCTTTCAGAGATCAGTGGCAAATCCCTTACGGTAATAGATTTCTGGGCCACCTGGTGCCAGCCCTGTATTCGTTCCATGCCCAGGATGGTGGAGCTGAGTGAAGCTTATAAGGATCAAGGTGTAGGTTTTATCGGGATCAGTGTTGACAGTCCCAGGAACCTCTCCAAGGTAAAACCCTTCGCGCGTTCCATGGGTATCAGGTATCCTATTTTGCTTGATTCAAACGGGGAGTTAATGGGAGAGTTGAATGTCACAGCTGTTCCAACGTTGTTTATCATTGACGTAGATTACAGGATCCTGTATATGCACGAGGGATTTAATGCCGGCGATGAGGTTACCATACAGGAGGAGATCGATAAGCACCTTGGCAGCAACAGACATTAAAGCATGGGGTTAAATTGAAGTATTCATTACTAATTGTATTGTTATTTATGTCGATAGCGGGACATAGCCAGTTCAGCGGGAACAACATCATGGAGGTACAGATCGGGAACATTCCCAATACGGATCCTCCATGGCTGGTATCCAATTATAACCAGTTGAACCTTCAATACCGTTATAAGGGATTCAAGGCCTCCACCAGGGGAGAGTATTTTATCAATGAATTTCATGAACGCAGGTACATAAGCCTGTCCCAGCTGCAACTGCGGTATTCAAGTAAATCCCTGCAATTCACAGCCGGACATTTTTATGATATGCTGGGGAACGGACTGCTTTTAAGGGCATATGATATCCCGGGCACTGTTTTTGAGTCCCAGGGATACCGCGTCAGGCATGGATTCTACCGCGACCTGCTGGGTGCCTCGGGAGGTTATCAGGGTGAAAGATTCCACCTGAAAGCCCTGTATGGTAAGCCGCTGATTAATGTATTACCGCCTACTGTCGATTTCAAGGAGAGAAGAACGGATAATATTTATGCGGTGAGTACCGGATATGCTGTATGGGGACAAAGCCTCACAGCAAACTACCTGCTTAATGCCCCTTCAGGCGAACATCATCATTTCGGATCTGTCAATATCACGGGAAACCTGCCACTTGATTTTTCCTATAATACAGAATTTGCTACTGAACTTGGAACGGGACAGCCCCTCTTATCAGGTGACAGGTCGAGGCATGCAATCTATGCCAGCCTGGCTTATGCAGGCATGTATTTCGGAGGCAGCATGGAATGGAAGGATTACAACAATTTTTTTCTGGGATCCGGTTTCAATGATCCACCTACCCTGGTCAAGGAACACTCTTATAAGGTATTGAACCGTTCGACACATGTAGCCCAGTTGACTAATGAAAGGGGATACCAGGTGGAGGTATATTACCGGTTTAAAGATGGACAAATGCTCACCCTGAACACATCAAGAGCCAGGAATGAAGCCCATGAAGTCTATGTATTCCAGGAATACTTTGCTGGATTGTATGTCCCGGCAGGAGGGTCGTCAAGCCTCAAGTGGTTCATCGATTATGCGATGGATCCTTTCAAGGAAGAACCCAATCGCTATGCCACCGGGGGTATATATGAAACACCTTTCCTGAAAAAATGGAGTTCACTGATCCAGTTAGAATACCAGTATTTTGAAAGGGATGGACTGATAGGGGGATCCGTACATAATGGAGTCCTGATAGCAGGTGTATCCAGGAGCTCAAAACTTTCATTGAGTGTCACCTGGGAAGTAAGCACAGATCCGTACCAAACCGATAATATAAGCACTTTTGAGATAGAAAGACGGGCCAGACACTGGATAGGCATGGATGCCAGGTATAAATTTAACAGGCATCATACCCTTGCCTTGTTTGCCGGACAGCGTAGAGGGGGACCGGCCTGTACTTCCGGTATATGTTATGAAGTTCTTGATTTTCAAGGATTTGAACTTCGATGGATAAGTAAATTTTAAAATAATGGAGGGATTAATTATGTTAAGCATGAAAAAACTTTTAAGTCTGGCAATTGCCATTGCCATTTCGGCTGCCAGTTTACTGGGTCAGAGTGTAGGGGACGATGCGCCCGAATTCAGTTATCAGAGCCTGACCGGGGATACAGTTAAGCTGTCGGATTACAAGGGAAAGGTGGTTTTTCTGTTTCTTTTCGGTAATGGATGCTCGAATTGCAAACTTATCGGGAATGATACCGAAACCAAAGTACAGGATGTATACGGGGACAGAGATGATTTCCAGGCCCTGGGACTCGACCTCTGGAATTCAACCTCTTCGGTGACCACTGTTACTGCCTTTCAATCAACTACAAAGATAAGCTATCCACTCTTGCTCAAGGCTGGAGCTATTGAACAGGATTATAAAACTACTTATGACCGTGTTATTGTAATTGACCGGGAAGGAAAGATCAGGCATAAGGGCGGCACAATTGTATATAATGATCTGGATAATGCCATATCCGTTATTGAAGTCTTGTTCGCTACCACCGGTACAGGCGACCTGGAAAGAGCTAATGGCTCACCGGTGACAGGCATATATCCCAATCCGGTTGATGAAAATGCAAGCATTCATTTTACCCTTGAGAAAGAAGCATCGGTGGATATCCGGATCTATAACCTGACGGGCCAGGAAATCATTTACCTCGGGAAAGAGACATTCCCGTCCGGAAGCCATATACGTGAAATACCTGCCAGGGATCTTCCCTCGGGGGTATATGTGCTCCGCACCGTGATATCCGGACAGGTCTATACCAGTAAAATGGTGGTTAATTAGAGTGAATGAATTATTAAAGTGCAAAGCGAGGCTTACGTTTTTCCCATTTACCTTTCGTAAAGTCAGGAAATTCAATTGGACTGTTGTTCTCTATGGAAATACCTGAAAGTGCGACAACAGCACTCATGGTTACCGAATCGTATACATCTATCGGAGTTTGAGTCTTATTTCTGACTGCATCAATGAATAGCGACAGTTCCAGATAGTCAACGCCACCATGACCCTCTTTCATTTTAACTCCTTCCTTCCACCATTCATGCAAGTATTTTTCCTCGTAGGGTTTAAAAGGTTCCCATTGATGGTATTCCGGGCTGGTCTCTGCAATGTATAAAGCGTAACGTTGTTCATTATAAACTCCCAGCGTACCCTGTATCAACCAACGGTTATCATACGGCCTGGGTAATTGCATATCATAGTTTACGATGATGGTTTTCCCTTTCCTGGTTTTCAGGGTTGAAGTAACGATATCCCCCTGTTTAAATTTCAATTTGGCATTCGGGTGATCTTCACCGAATCTTCTTTTGAAGTATGCATTTATTCCCTTGGATGCAGTAGCTACGGAATATATTTCAGAAATTACATCACCACAATTAATATCCATCCAACTCAGAACCGGTCCTAAACTGTGGGTTGGGTATTGGTCACGGTTATAATTTAATAAATATTCTGCGGGCCAGCGTTGATGACCATCATTTTTGTCAAAGAACCAGTGATCGATACAGTCATTGGAATGGGCACAATGGCAATGTAATATTTCACCGAACACTCCCTGCCTGATCATATTGAGAATGGCAAGGTTGTCTCTGCGGAAACTCCAGTTTTCCAGCATCATGCATGGAATGCCTGTTTTTTCTGAAGTATTAATGAGATCCCAGCATTCATCAAGAGAAAGGGCTATTGGAACCTCTACTCCGGGATATATACTGTGATGCATAGCTTCGAGTGCTATTGCTGCATGTGAATCCCAGTATGTGGCTATGATGACCGCATCCAGATCCTCCCGGTCCATTAACTGTTTATAGCTATATTCATCTTTAAAATATACTTCAGGTTCCTTCTGTCCGGCCTCCACACAGGTCTTGCGGGCATAAGCAAGCCGGTCTGTATTCAGGTCACAAAGAGCAGATATTTCAACACCTTCCATGGCCAGCAAATTCCGCAACAGGGCGGTACCCCTGTTACCTGTACCTATTACAGCTACCCTCACGGGGTTTTTATTCTCATCCTGATTAAATGCCAGGGTTGTACTCGCCAGGGTGACACCAAGTGTCGTGGTGGCGGTGGTTTTAATAAAATTTCGTCTGGTAAATGGATCGTTTGCCATGTTGGATTGATTTAAATATTAAAATATCAGACCAGGTCTACTGCATCTTGCGGCATCCAGTGTGAATCCATTCCTTCCCACTTGATGGTACAGCCGATGGGATTGGTCAAGGGGACACTGATCTCTTTCCCTTCTGTAAGTTCGGAAAGGGTTCTCTCCAGGTCATTTTCGGTTATGCCGGAAGCATCCCGGGGATTGTCAACAGCGCGGCCGGTATATACCAGTTCCCGCTCTTCATTGAAAACATAGAAATGGGGTGTTTTGAGGGCACCGTATGCCTTTGCCACTTCCTGGCTCTCATCGTACAGGTACTGCCACGGGAAAGAATATTGCTTCATTCTTCTGACCATATTGTCAAAGCTGTCGGATGGATGAGATTTGGCGCTGTTTGAATTGATGCCGATAAACCGTACTCCCCTGGATGCAAATTCATCAGCTGTTTTCCGGGTAACCTCATCTGATCCGATGACATATGGACAGTGATTGCAGGTGAAAAAAACAACCAGGTATTTGTCATTAAAATCTGAGAGGTTGTAGGTTTTACCATCTGTGGATGGCAGGGCAAAATCCGGGGCTTTCTCCCCGGGTTGAAGTGTATATGCCATGGTTTTCTGTTTTTGATTTTATGTTCTGTACAAAGTTATTTAAAATTCTTCTAAATAGTATCAGGAAATGATCTTAAGTTCTTTCAGGCAGAAAAGGATCTTATCAAAGGTTCTTTCGATATCATTATCGAGTCCTATAGAAAACCTGGTGAGTCCGGGTGACAGTCCTATCTCTTTTTGCATTTCAGCTGGCACCTCTGAAGAAGTGCTCTGACCTGAGCATGAGAACAGGGTTTTAAAATAACCCAGGCTGACGGCCAGGTATCCAATATCGTTATCCTGCATCAACTGCATGATCTTATTGGATGTGGCATGATCCCCAAAATCAATGGCCAGCATTCCGCCAAAACCAAATTCTTCATTCATCAGTTTCTTCATCAGGTCATGCTGGGGATGGCTTTCCAGTCCCGGGTAAATCACCTTCAATCCAAGTTCACTGAATCTCCGGGCAAGATACATGGCATTCCGGCTATGCTGTTTCATCCGGATATGCAGGGTATGGAGATTTTTCAGTATGCTGGATGACCGTATCGGATCGAGTACGGGTCCCAGGAGCATGGCCGTACCTTTATTAACATCTGACAGGCTGTTGATAAAATCAGTCCCGGAGCAGATGGCACCGGCAACGCAGTCATTCTTGCCGTTGATAAATTTGGTCATGCTGTATACAATGATGTCAGCGCCGAGCCTGGCTGGTGAGATTATCATGGGACTGAAGGTATTGTCTACTATCAGTTGTATGCCATGTTTCAGGCAGATATCTGAGAGGGCCGGTATGTCCGATATCTGCAGCAATGGATTCGTTATGGACTCTGTGTAGATCAGCCTGGTGTTCGGTTGTATGGCTTTTTCCACACTTTCCAGATCAGCAATATTGACAAAACTTACCTCAATATTAAATTTCGGCAGGTAATTTTTCAGGAAGGCGAAGGTCCCGCCATAAGTGGTCACACTGGTTACAATGTGATCACCGCAGTTGCATAATTCAAGTATGGTGCACGTAATGGCTGCCATGCCGGATGCTGTAATCCAGCCAGATTCAGTTTCTTCGAGTGCAGCCAGGGCATCTGCCAGGTATTTGTTACTCGGGTTCCAATGCCTGGAATACAGGAAACAACCCTGGGTTTCCCCGTGAAATGTATCCTCCATGGTATCTGCAGCAAGAAAAGTGTAGGTAGAGGAGTCTGTGATGGAGGGGTTAACTCCCCCAAATTCTCCAAACTGTTGGAGATCCTGTATCCTGCTGGCCGGGTCATTCTTTTTCATGTTTAAAATTTGTTAAAATATTTCATGGACTTTGTCATAATAATACTATTAAATTACCTTTATTTCAATATACAGAACAGGTTTTAAAACAGCATCCGGACCAAACATGACAATCAGCTTTCCCAGCCGCCATTTAAGCCGCGTATCTTACATTTCCGGGTTCATTCTGTTTATCCTGGTGATCGTTGAGAGGCCTGTCCATGCACAGGTTTATGAGTCCCTTGACGATACAAGTGCTTTTTTCAAGGCACGGGTGCTTGATTCCCTGACCATGGAGGCTGTAGTATTCGCTCACATTATCAATACTACCCGGAGGACGGCAACCATCAGTGATACGCTTGGTTATTTTTACATCCGGACTTCTCCCGGGGACCAGCTGCAATTTACGGCCATTGGATTTTCTTCCGGTAAGCTTACCATTGGATACAGTATCCTGAGGAGCCGGCTCATATATGATATACTGCTCCAGCCTATCATTTATAGCATAGAAGCAATCAGGATCAATCCCCTGGGTTCATATGAACAGTTCAGGAATCGCTTTATTACGCTGAAACTTCCTGAATCTGAGTATCAGATACATTCCTCGGTATTGCATGAGATTGACGAGGGCACAGATACCCTGGATATGCTGATAATGCCAATCATGAGTCCGGTTACAGCATTATACAACCTCCTGAGTAAGGAAGGGAAGTCAAAAAGAAAACTGCGTAAATTGCTGGAACAGGAAGCCTTTGAAATGCAGATTGATTTTAAATACAGTCCCGATATAGTTTCCCATATAACCGGGTATACCGGGTTTGACCTTTATGAGTTTATGGATTTTTGTAGTTTTAAAAAGGAATTTTTGCTGAATGCGACCTATTATCAGATTACCCGGGCAATACTGTTTAAACAGGGGCAATTTAAAGCAATGCCGAATCAATAGCTTACGCTAAAATAATTTCAATCATCATGTCAACCGACCTTCCACAATTTAAAGATGTTGTTGCGGCACATGAACGCATACGCAAATTTGTACACCGAACACCTGTACTTACCTCATCAGGGATCAATGACATTTTCAGTTCTTCTTTTTTCTTCAAGTGCGAGAATTTTCAGAAGGTCGGGGCATTTAAGTTCAGGGGTGCTACCAATGCGGTTCTCTCCTTGCCTGAAGAGGATGTAAAAATGGGGGTAGGTACTCATTCTTCCGGGAATCATGCAGCCGCACTGGCACTGGCTGCCAGGATGCAGGGAATACAGGCGCATATTGTGATGCCCCGTACGGCACCCGAGATCAAAAAGACAGCCGTCAGGGGATATGGGGGGATCATCACATGGTGTGAACCTACCCTTGAATCACGTGAGAGCACCATGCAGGAGGTTATAGATAAAACAGGAGTAATCTTTGTGCCTCCCTATGATCATTTCAATATTATTTGCGGACAGGGAACGGCGGCAAAGGAATTGATAGAGGAGGCAGGTGAGCTGGATATTGTTATGGGTCCGGTAGGTGGTGGTGGACTGATCAGCGGGACCGCCATCAGTACCAAAGGAATGTTGCCATCGGCCAGGGTCATTGCCATTGAACCGGCAGGTGCTGATGATGCTTACCGTTCATTCACTTCCGGGAAATTTGTGCCCTCCGTTAATCCCCAGACCATTGCAGATGGACTCCTGACCTCTTTGGGGAAGCTGACTTTCCCCTTAATCCTGGACAAGGTGGATGAGATAATTACGGTTTCGGAGGATGCCATTGTGGCAGCGATGAGGATGATCTGGGAGAGGATGAAAATTGTTGTAGAACCCTCCGGGGCAGTGCCCTTTGCTGCCATCATCGAAAACAAGATTGATGTGGCCGGGAAGAGAGTGGGACTGATACTCACCGGTGGGAATACGGACCTGGCAAAATTACCTTTTAAGTAGTCCGGCAAAGAGCCAGGAAGGGTGATCATTCTTTTTTCATCTTCAGGTAACTGATGATGGGGAAGTGGTCTGACAGCATGACTTTCTCCCGTGAAAAGAACATTGCATCTATGGATTCGCTGTGCAGGATATAATCTATACGGAAAGAAGGGAATTTGCCATTGTAAGTACGACCCAGTCCCCATCCACTCTCAGAGAAAGCATCCTGCAGGCCATTCCTTATGGTGCGATAGGTATAGGAAATGGGGGTATCATTAAAATCACCGCAGATAATGACAGGGTGAGGGCAGCCGGAGAGATGGGCTGCGATGATGTCAGCCTGGGCTGCCCGTTTGATAAATGCATCCCGCAAACGGAATGATATATCTTTGATTTCTGCGATCTGCTTGTCATCATATCTGAACTTCAGACTGTCAAGGATTTGATATTGCTCACTGTCAAGATTTACAGACTGTAAATGGCAGTTATATACCCTGAAGGTATCCTGGTCCATGAGAATATCCGAGTAGATACAGATACTGTACCTGTATTCGAGAGGGACACGGCCCTTATGGATGATAGGGTAACGACTGAAGGTGGCAATTCCGTAACCAAAGTTCGTGTTAGTAGCAGCGTATCTTATATGCCGGTCGGGCAAATGATCGAGTTTGTCGTATACATCTCTTTCTCTGTACCCTGCATAATCATAGCTACGGAATTCCTGGAAACAAAGCAGATCCGGATCTTCATCCCGGATAAAGGAGACAATCTCTTTCCGGGTGGACGAATTGTCCCCCCACTGGTAATTATCAAATCCGCGCACATTGAACGATACCAATTTAACCTGGTGATTCGTATTTCTTTGATCACTTACCAGGTTTGTATATT
>JAZGGT010000455.1:0-3051 GCA_036480555.1 Bacteroidales bacterium
GGAAACCTGTTTCAGCGGTTCTGAATGCACAAAGGAATACCTCCTTCCAATTGCGCTTCCGTGATAATTCCTGGGAAATGGAACTCAAGGCGGACCAGGAACAGGTCTGGATCATGAATTAACTTCCATAAGTTATACCTCAAAGTATAGAAATCCACGACGCCGGCGAATCCAATAGGATAGATATTTATTAAATGCGGACCAATGCTGTCTTCTTTTCGTTTTGAATAAAAACTCCCCATCAAGAAGCAATATTTCCACATGCTGAATCAGGGATGAAAATATTTTTACAGTGTAATTTCTTGGTTATTAATTAGATTATTATAAAGTCATGAATAACAAGAGTATAAGACAATATAAACCAGGAGGAAAACTGCAAGGTTTTCTGGGAAGGTTTTCTGTTTTGGTTTGTGTACTAATGATTTGTTCTGCAGTCGGTCAGGCTTCGGACAGACCGAATATCCTTTACATTTTTACCGATGACCAGTCAATCCGTTCAGTAAGCGCATACCCGGAGTCACATGAATGGGTCCATACTCCGAATATTGACAAACTGGCAAATTCGGGTATCCGTTTCTCAAGTTGTTATACAGGTGCATGGTGCCAGCCATCGAGGGCAGCAGTCTTGACCGGACTCCTGCAGCATCGGCTGAAAACATTTAAAATAACACGTTATCCATTATGTACTTATGATCCTGTGGCACTCCCTTTCTTTCCCCGGGTTTTCCGGAGTCATGGATACCAGACCGCCTGCATAGGCAAATGGCATCTGGGTGAGGATGATGGTGCTGGAAGGGACTGGGATTATTCGGTGATCTGGGATCGTGGTGGCCCGGAATCCAATTCCCATGCTTATTATGAAAACCAGTTAGTCCGCACCAATGGCGGAGAACGTCAAGCACTGGGAGGATATAGCACAGACCGGTATACAGACCTGGCAGTTGATTATATCCGTGAAACCCCAAAAAAGGAACAGCCATGGTTCCTATGGCTGTGCTACGGGGCCGTACATGGTCCATATACTGAAGCTGAGCGTCATATAGATAATTACTCAGATGCACCTGAAACAGAAATTCCTGTGGATATTTTCGGACCACGCCCCACGAAACCTGATTTTCTCAGGGATCGCACCCGGTGGGAGAAAGATGAAAACGGGAATCCGCTTAGGTTTGAGGAGAGTGTGAAAAAATACCACCGGGCAGTGGCGGCCATTGATGAAGGTGTAGGCCGTGTTTTGAAGGCGCTTGAAGAAAGTGGCCAGCTTGAAAATACCCTGGTGGTTTTTACCTCGGACCAGGGATTTGCATGGGGCCAGCACGGTTGCAGGGAGAAGTGGCTTCCCTATGATGCTAATATCGTGGCACCGCTGATTTTTTCCTGGCCCGGGAAGTTAGCAGGTGGACAGGTCTGTCATGAACCAGTGAATGGAGCGGATATAACCCGCACCTTTCACTCGGTGGCAGGAATTAAACCCATGTGGGATATGGATGGGCGCGACATGAGTGATTTGTTAAAGAATCCTGCCGGGAATCTTTCAAGTCCGCTGCTTATGATTAACACGATACATGTATATGGGGATGAGCTTCTTACAGTACTGAAACAGCATGAATCGGAGAAGCTCACACGGAGGGATTTGTGGGCCTGGATCATGATGAGGGAGGGTAAGTATAAATACATCCGTTATATGCGTAAGGATTGTATTGAAGAATTATATGATCTCGAAAAGGATCCGGATGAGCTGACAAACCTTGCAGTAGATTCAGATTATTCCACATTGCTTTTACAGATGAGGAAACAGGCCATCGATGAATTCAAGAAAGGAGATGGAGAATTTATCAAATTTTTACCTGAACCTGTTGTACAGAATTCCACAAACCAGGTGATGCACCATTAAAATACTTTCATTTTTCATTCTGACACATTGGATTCTGACTTATACATACAAAATATTAACAGAGGAGTTAAACCAAACCTGCCTACCGGCAGGCAGGTTGGCCACAATTGTATAGCCTTATTTCATATGCCGGATAAAAATCCAATAAAAAAAATCAATTTGGATATTTAAGTGCTCTATGATTTGGTAAAGGGTCCAAATGAGATACACAATCAGTATTTGAATCCGGAATACGAAGAGATCATAGCTGAGTTAAAACAGATGCTGCAAAAAAGCCTAATGGAAGCCGACACAGATGAGGACTTTCATGCGATAAAATAAATTGTACAGAAGAACTGAGATAAATAGCTGAGGTCTTAAAGTTGCAAAAAAAATATTCAGAATATGAGAGCAGTAATAAAACTAAGAAAAAAACTAATTTGCCTGATTGCTTTATCAGGATTGCTTTCAGGTATTACTCCTGTAGATGCACAAACGGACCTGTTGAAAATCTTGGAAGATTATGCAGATGCAATGATTGCAGATGGACGTGACGATAATAGATACGGTGAAAATACCTCTCCTCTTTTTGCAACGATGTTACGGCGGGATACTGACCGGCCGGAAATGCTTCCTTACCCTCAAATTCCGCCATTAAAGGAAAAATCAGAACCCGGTCACCGTTGGTTATATTATACAGGGACCAATTTTATAAATATCCCTTTTTTAGCGGGCGAAAAGTTGCATAAGCTTACCGTATCCGGAGAAGATGTATTGGAAAATTATGGCCTTTACAGGATGCTGTATGTGTTGAGTGAGCTAACAAATAACTCAAAGTACAAAGATGCTGCTGATGAAGCACTAACATGGTGGTATAAAAATACTCAGGGGCCTTCAGGGCTGTTTCCATGGGGAGAACATTTAGGTTGGGATTTTCGATTTGATTATATCACCTATCACATTCCGGGACACGAAGATTTTTACAATAATCCTAAATATGATTATGACAATACTCCTCAGGAACAATGGGTGGAAAAATTTAGTCCAATAACTCAATTGTATCAGGGATTTCAGCACGAACCCAGAATTGAGGATCTAAGTGCTGAAATTCTATTGGAAAACCTAAAAAATCTACCTCTCGAAAAAGGAGAAACCTTTACTCCCCTCGAGAAATTTGC
>JAZGGT010000456.1:0-2210 GCA_036480555.1 Bacteroidales bacterium
GTAATACCCTGTTATCGAGTCTCCAGCACCGGGTTCAATATTGATCAGGAATCCCTCAATATCGGTACTATCCAATTCAAGGAGTTCATCGTCAAAAGTATCCGCGGAAGTAGTAGTATCATGTAAAAATTTACCCTCCCAGTTAAAATAATAGGTATAGTATGTATCTCCCGGGACGACCCATACATCAGCACCTGATTGGTTGTAGAGCGTATCTGCTTTAGGATCACTCTCATCAGGATTTTCATCCCACAGGTAGATCCGAAAATCCAATGCCGTGTCTGCCTTGATCTTAAAACTGGCATAGGGATTCTCGGATAGATCTATTTTATCAGGAAATTTCAGCTGGAAACCATCCCATGGACTCTCTTTAGCTACGGTAACTGTTAGTTCACCATTCGCCTCAACGAGAGTGTATGGAGTGTATTCATAAGAAGTATCGATCTTCCAGGAATTACTATCCAGATCGTTATCATCGAAATTGTCAGACCAGCTGGTAGGATTTTGGGAATAAGCCAAGCCTCCAACGAATAACAGGTTTAAGATTAAAATGTAGACCTTCTTCATAATAACTTGTTTTTAGGTTAATAAGGATAACGTAATATAAATTTTATTTGGTGTTTCAATTATGATATAATGTTATAAGATTGAAGTCAAATTTATGTTTTTTAGATATACAAAATCAGAAATGACACAATAACGGAAGGTTTTGAGAAAATAGCGGAAATACTTGCCTTGAATGCAATTTCATTAATATCTAATTTTATCCCGCATACCAGACCAATATATATTACACTAAAAATCTTAGCAGAGTCAACCTAAGAAAATCCTCAAAATCCAATCGTAACCAAAACCTTTTATAAACATGAAGATAGCCGGGAAATCAAGAAAAATAATTGTACTGACAGGGGTCCTAATGCTCTGCCTGTGTAATTTATTTTCACAGGAGCGTACAATTACAGGCACCCTTAAGGATGCAACAGAAAACACCCCCTTGATCGGAGCGACCATACAGGTAAAGGGGACAACAATGGGAACAGTCACCGACATCGACGGAAGTTTTAATTTAAATGTTCCGACAGAGGCTGAGACAATCGTGTTTTCCTATGTCGGTTACATCTCGCAGGAAGTTGAGATAGGTGACCGTACTGCATTTGAAATACTGCTTGTCGAGGATGTACAGCAGCTGGACGAGGTTGTGGTTATAGGCTACGGGACCCAGAAAAAGTCAGATCTGACAGGGGCGATCGCCACTGTATCAGGAGCCGAACTTGCTCGGGAATCAGTGGCTGGACTTGACCAGGCATTGCAGGGAAGGGCAGCTGGTGTACACGTGACCCAGAGTTCGGGCAGACCTGGCGCACCCATCAATGTGAAGATCAGGGGAGTAGGAACAGTAAATAATACCGAACCTCTTTATGTTGTGGATGGAATACCCATGACAAGCAATGATATAATCTCAATCAGTCCCAATGACATTGAATCCCTGGCTATACTGAAAGATGCTTCGGCAACAGCAATTTACGGATCCAGGGCGGCCAATGGCGTTGTGATGATTACGACGAATAGAGGAGAGAGCGGGAGGATTAAGGTAAATTTTTCAGCTTATTACGGCATATCCAGAATGTACAAGGTGCCTGAAATGCTAAATACTGAACAGTATGTCGATCTGGCCGACAGCATGTATGCTGCTGCCAACCTTGTTCCGGAAACCGTTTACAGGGACAGCTCTGTGATCAGCAACAATACCAACTGGATTGATGAGATAACCAGGCAGGGTAGCATTCAAAACTATCATCTATCCGTATCAGGAGGATCAGAAAACAGCAACTACAGTGTGTCTGCAGGTTATTTTGATCAAAAGGGTATAGTAATAAAATCCCAGCTGAAGAGATATACACTTCGTGCCAATGCAGATTTCAAGGTGGGTGAAAAATTTAAAACCGGGACCTCGCTGTCAGTAGCAAGGATTGGTGAGGATCCCAGTGGACGAACTTCTTTTCAGGCTGCTTACAAGACCGCCCCTTTCCTACCTGTTTATGATTCCACAAATCTTGGAGGGTATGCACAGCCTTCTGCTACAACCACAGGTATCAGTGATTATCCAAACGAAAAGGCCAACCTGATGTTGCAGGATAACTGGAATACAACCACCCGTCTTGTATTCAGCCTGTACGGTGAATATGAGATATTCAGAGGCTTCAATTACA
>JAZGGT010000457.1:0-2520 GCA_036480555.1 Bacteroidales bacterium
ACAGAGAATATATTTCCGCCACGATCCCCGGACATACTGGGACCACCTCACTTCCCCGGTTGAATTTCATTGCGATGGACGGTCCCCCGGAAAAACCGGATCCTGGTATGATTACGGCCTGCACAGGTTTACTGGTTTCGTAGATTATGAAACCACCTTCCGCCTGGATAATTCATATCAGGAAGCAATACTCGACTTGGGAAGCGTGCTATACATGGCAGAGGTCTGGATCAATGGAAAAAATGCAGGTTCCCGCATGTGGAGACCATTCAGATACGATATCTCAGGATTCATAAAGGAAGGGGAAAACAGCATTCGTATCCGTGTAGGAAATCTGGTCCATAATGAAATGTGTCTGGTGAATGATGTCGAGGAGTCAATCCATTTTTGGGGAAAAACCGGCATCCCCCTGCTGGAGGATCTTGATGCGGGGCTTTTCGGGCCGGTGAAAATAAAAATGAAAAAATGAAAGGGAGGGTGATCCCTTTTGATATTGTCAAAGAATACAGGAAGAAACAGTAAATTTGTACTTACATCCAGTTACTGATGTGAACTGGTAATATGCTCGCAGCTATAAAACAACTAATATGAAGGACATCAGGATTGCTACTGCTCAATTCGAGACCAGAAATGGTGACAAAGAATATAATTTTTCAAGGATTGAGGAACTGGCAGGCAAGGCAGCAGACCAGGGCGCGAAGATCATTTGTTTTCATGAACTTTGCATCCCTGCCTATACTTTTTTACAGAACCTGGACGAAGAAGAAATGTTCGGACTGGCAGAAGAAGTCCCATCCGGGGAAAGCACCTCCCGCCTGATACAGATAGCAGCCAGATACGATGTAGCGTTGCTGGCCGGCCTCGTGGAGAAAGAAGGGGACAAGCTTTATAATACCTATGTCTGTGCTACCGGCGAAGGAATGGTGGCCAGGTTCAGGAAATTGCATCCCTTTATCAGCAAATACCTCTCAGCCGGTAACGAATATGTAGTTTTCGATCTCTTTGGCTGCAAATGCGGCATCCTGATCTGTTATGACAATAATATTATTGAAAATGTAAGGGCAACGGCTTTGCTTGGAGCAGAGGTTCTTTTTGCACCTCATGTGACCTGCTGCACCCCTTCATCCATGCCAGGCAGGGGCTGGGTTGACAGAAAGCTCTGGGAAAACCGGCATGTTGATCCGGACGGACTAAGGTGGGAATTTGACAGCATGAAAGGCAGGGGCTGGTTGATGAGATGGCTGCCTGCAAGGGCTTACGATAATGGTATCTACCTTGTTTTCTCAAATCCCATCGGCCTGGAAGACGTGCAGGTAAAAAACGGGAACTCCATGATTTTCGATCCCTACGGAGAAATCATCGCAGAATGCCGGAGTTTTGATGATGAGGTTGTCGTGGGTTTGTGCACCCCTGAAAAGCTTGAACTGGCAGGAGGCTTCCGTTATCGCAAAGCAAGGAGGCCGGAGTTATATGGACATATCTTAGGGAAACCTCACGATTCCTCCACCAAAGTTGACTGGATGTAGAGAGTCCCGCTAAAAATATTTATGTTTGCTGAAGGCGCTAAACGAATAAAGTACAACATTATGAAGAAGTTCTTATTGATTGCACTCATTTGCTTTCCCGTTTATGGCTACGGACAAAAACAGACTGGATCTGTGATCAAGGCAGGTTTCAGTGAAATTGGCATTACCCCTGATAAAGCTATTATCATGCAAGGGTATGGTAACCGCAAAGACCCCTTTAAAGGTATCCATGACAGCATTTATGCACAGGCCATGTACCTGTCCCAGGGAGAAGAGGAGGTACTTCTGATCACCTCAGATCTGATTGGGCATTCCCATCATAATGTAAACATGCTGAAAGGAATGATACAGAAAGAAACCGGTATCCCGGGAGATAAGATTTTTGTTACTGCAGCCCACAACCACGGGGGACCGGTAAACGGGACCTACAGGCCAACGGATAGAATGCCCGAAGATGTGAAGGAATATGTGGATGTTCTTTATATGAAGCTTTTGAAAATCTCAGTAGAAGCTAAAAAGGCCAAACAGCCGGTTAAAATCGGATATGGTAAGGGCGAATCCAAGGTAAATATAAACAGGAGGGCCGTCTATTCTGAAGGAGAAGTCTGGCTTGGGAGAAACCCTGACGGAGCCTGTGACCACGATCTGGATATCATAAAATTCACCGATAGCAAAGGTAAGTTGTTGGCTGTACATGTGAATTACCCCTGCCATGGGACCTGCACAGGGCAGGATAACTATCAGCTGACGGGCGACTGGCCAGGGATATCCGCAAATATGATGAAAGAGAAGCTGGGTGAGGATGTGGTGATCATGGTAACTGCCGGGGCTTCAGCAGATATCAATCCCATTTATGGACCCAATAATAATTTCCGGCAGGTAAATGCTGTAGCATACGGCGTGGCTTCCGTTGCCCTGGATCTGGTAGAAAAATGCATTGCAACCGAGTTTTCAGAACTCAAATCAGCCTACACTACTGCAGCTTTTCCCGGCA
>JAZGGT010000458.1:0-3478 GCA_036480555.1 Bacteroidales bacterium
TCAAAGAGAATATTTATTCATTCAGCCTGGCAACTGAGGATGGCACAGGCATATCTGTGCATGGTGCAGGAACCCAGGCATGCAGGTTCGACCGGAGGGGTGATGACAATATGCTTATTATTAATGATCTATGGGATTACCCGGACCTGTTATGGGGAAATTATATGAAATTGATAAGCCTTCCGGGGCATTATCACGGCAGTACAACCATATCCCTTCAGACAAATCAATAATAGGAGGCTATGAATGCATCTCATAATCAGTCCAGGTCAATATGCAGCGTAGTCCTGCTTATAATTGTGATGGTTTGCGGATGCCTGCCTTCAGGTGATCCACTCTCTCAACTGGATTCCCCCATTATTTTGCAGGGGGATGACAGCCTGGCTTACCGTGATCCTGCCGTACTCTACTACGAGAAAACATTTTATTTATTCTATACGCTGACGGAAACGGAACCGGATGACTCATTATTCTGGTACACTGCAGTTAGCAAATCCAAAAATTTGAAGCATTGGACAGAGCCCAGGAGAATTACGCCGAGGGACCAAAACATGAATTTTTCAAGTCCGGGTAATGTGATCAGGTATGGCGATGAGTGGATCCTCTGCCTGCAGACCTATCCAATCCCTGGCTATACTCGCAGCAGCGGTGAGCTTCGGTACGGGACCGGCAATTCCAGGATATGGATCATGCGCAGCAGGGACCTGGAACAGTGGAGTGAACCGGAGCTTCTAAAGGTGAAGGGGAATGATGTTGCCCGTGAAGACATGGGGCGGATGATAGATCCATACCTGATCGAAGACAAAGATGAAGCGGGCAGGTGGTGGTGCTTTTACAAGCAGAACGGGGTCAGTTATTCCTGGTCCCATGATCTGGAGAACTGGACCTTTTCAGGCCGGACCCAGAGCGGGGAGAATGTATGTGTGCTCATAGATCAGGATGAATATCTGCTCTTTCACTCCCCTCAAAACGGGATAGGCGTGAAACGGTCCCCGGACCTTATCAATTGGAGGGAAGCTGGTGATCTCATTACCCTGGGACAGAAGAACTGGCCCTGGGCAGAGAGGCGCATTACCGCGGGAGTTGTGCTGGATATGCGTCAGGATGAGGATTTTGGAAAATATATAATGTTTTATCACGGGGAAGGTCCAGGGAAAGAAAATTCAATCGATACATTCGTTGCAAATTGTTCCATCGGCATAGCATGGAGTGATGATCTGGTGTCTTGGGACTGGCCCGGTAACGTAGGATCAAAATAGAAATCATATGAAAATCATTATTGGCTGTTTATTAATGCTCCCGGTCCTTGTACAGTGCTCAGGACCAAAAGAAACCGGGCGACCCAATATTCTCTGGATCACCTGTGAGGATATCAGTCCCTATTTAGGATGCTACGGTTTTGAGCAAGCCCAGACCCCCAACCTTGACCGTCTTGCCAAAGACGGGATCCGCTACACCAGGGCCTATGCCAATGCACCCGTATGTGCGGTTTCCCGTTCCATGCTGCTGACCGGGATGTACTCCAGTTCAATCGGCACCCATAATATGCGTTGCTATACGCAGCTTCCCGCCTCCATACCGGCCTACCCGAAGATTTTCAGGGAAGCAGGTTATTATTGCACAAACAATGTCAAGAAGGATTACAATTCCCCCTTCCAGCAGGATACAACTCTTTGGGATGAGTCATCCAACCAGGCCCACTTCCGGAACAGGAATGATGGCCAGCCATTCTTTGCTGTTTTTAATTTTACAGTTACCCATGAGAGCCAGCTGAGTGAGGAAAACCAAAAAGGACATATTGAAAATGGTCGCATCCCGGATGAACCACGTATCGATCCGGAAGACATTGAGCTACCTCCCTATCATCCTGACCTTCCCGTGATAAGAAGGGATTGGGCCCGCCTGCATGACCTGATCACGAGGATGGACGAGCAGGTAGGTGAGATCCTTCAGGATTTGGAGGATGAAGGCCAGGCTGAAAATACGATTGTTTTCTTCTATTCGGACCATGGCGGCATGCTGGCCCGCTCCAAACGGTATCTCTATAATGTTGGGACTCAAGTTCCCCTTATCGTACGCTTCCCTGAGAGATGGCATCATCTCGCTCCGGGCAGGTCGGGGAGTACAGAGGATCGGCTGGTTAGTTTTATCGATTTCCCGAAAACAGTCTTATCCATATGTGGCTTGCCAGTCCCAGCACAAATGCAAGGCACAATTTTCATGGGTCCCGACACCGAACCATCTTTGGATAGGGTCTGGTTCATGCGTGACCGGATGTCTGAGCGCTTTGATTTTTCAAGAGCGGTAACGGATGGGCGCTATTATTACATCCGGAATTTCATGCCCCACCGTCCCCGTGGCCGTGACATCACCTATGGATACTGGGTGCAGTCAAACTGGAGTGCCTGGCGAAGTCATTATGAGGCTGACCAATGTGATGAGGTACAGTCACAGTTCTTCCAACCCAAACCTGCCGTTCAATTCTTCGACACAGAGGAAGATCCCTGGCATGTCAATAATATTGCAGGCGAAACTGAACAGCTCGAACGGATAGGAACACTATCAGCAGCGCTCGACGAGTGGATGATCGAAACACGTGATCTTGGGATTGTCCCTGAGGCAATGTACGATGATCTTGCAGGGCCGGGTAAATCTTTTCCAACCATCTATGAATATGCCCGGAGCGAAGAATATCCGGTTGAAAAGCTTTTACAGGCAGCAAAATCAGCCAGTCTTTGTGAACCTGGAAAGATGGATCAATACCTCCGGATGATGGAGGATGATCATCCGGTAGTTCGATACTGGGGTACTTATGCAATCTTCCTTCTTCGTAAGGCAAATCCGGAAGTCCAATCTGTCCTCAGGGTTATGATGAGGGAGGATCCCGCTGAAGCCAACAGGGTCATGGCAGCCCAGGCACTCGGCCTCTGTGGTGATCCTGATGCCGCATTCCAGGCCATACGGGATATTGCATTCGAAACCCAATCCCCAACGGTTTTCCTCCAGGCTATCAATGCTTTTCAGTATAGCCACCTGGATGAGCGGCTGACCATGGGGGACTGGAAAAAATTCAGTGAGCGGGAGATAAGGGAATCGCCCGGAAAGGATATGTTAAACAGGGGACATGCCCAGCGGATCATCACCCATGCCATTGAACACTGGCCGGAAAGATATAAAGTTTACTAATGAAAGATACCGACCTAAATTCTATGAAAAGCACTGCCACGCAATTCTGTATCATTGCGCTTACATTTATGGTGTTAATGAATGCATCAACCTCCTGTGGTAAACTTGGCCAGAAGGTTGAAGATCTAAAAGTTACCTTCATCAGTAATATCAGCGATGACCCGGTATTCTCGTGGAAGATTAATTCCGGATCCGCTGGATTTGCCCAGCAGGCATGTCAGGTTACTGTTTCAAGCAATGGAAATATTTGGGACTCTGAGAAACTGGAAACATCAAATTCCATTCAGATCAG
>JAZGGT010000459.1:0-4296 GCA_036480555.1 Bacteroidales bacterium
CAATACGCTCTTTTTTGCCTTTCAGGATATATTCAAACTGGTGCTGCATGACGATCATGTCCTTGTCATCAGGTTCCAGCTTCAGTTTCTCTTCAAGCAGGTACTGGAGGATCCTGGCCGGGGTACGGTCCTGTATCCCTGCTTTTCTCCGCTCGAACATTCCGAGCCATGCCAGCTTTTGCATTATGTCTCCGTTTGGATCGATCTCCAGGTACCTGGCCAGTTTCGTTTCTACAGGATCAACGATATTATATGCCAGGAAACTGTTGGTGAAATCACGGTAAGTCATTTCTCCGGGGAATTCGACCTTGTATGAATTATCTGTGGCACCAAGCTGAACGAGGGCATTCCATGCATCACAAAACCCCACCCTGCGGATGGTCCCGCGAAACATGGTTGACAGATCATGCAACTGGTAATCCTCCTTGTAGGTCAGGGAATCACGGTTGGGGTAAGCCTCAAACTTTCCCAGGTTAAGTACCTTGATTATCTCGTAGCGCTGAAAAAGCTTATGGTAGGGAATATATTTGAATTTTCCATTGTGCAGGAACCTGGCCCCTGCCTGGCCGGCCAGGACGACATTCCTCGGGTTCCAGGTGAATTTATAGCGCCATGGATTATTATCGTAGGACGGTGCAACGAGTCCACCGGTATTGGACTCAAAAACATCAATCTTACCTTCTATTTTACGTATCCTGTGTATGATGCGCATGGCTGACATATGGTCTATGCCGGGATCCACGCCCATTTCATTCAGCAGTATAACCCCCTGTTCCCTGGCCTCTGCATCGAGTCCCCTGATCTCCTCCGATACATAGGAGGCCGTTACGAGAGGTTTCCGGCTTTTCACACAGTTTTCAGCAACCATGTAATGCATCCTGGCAGGAAGCATGGAGATCACAATATCAGCAGCATCGATTAATTTCCCACGCAGGCCTTCATCCATAACATCAAATTTCATCCCTTTCCCCTTAGGATGATTGTCAATCTTCTGCATGGCAAGTTCTTCGTTGATATCACCAAGGGTAATACGCCAGTTGTGCTCCTGCGAGTGATCCAGCAGGTACTTTATCAGGGTTGAAGAGGAGAGTCCGGCTCCAAGTATGAGGATATGTTGCATTTGGTTCAGGGTTTCCTTCCGGAATTTAAAGTTAATATCCCGGATTAAAATTATCCTTTGAATTCATGAGTTGTAAAACATGAATGATATGAAAAAGGGGGTTGTCAACAGACAACCCCCTACACGAGGAAACATCCGGCAATGGATCTCTAGCCTCCTGTGTAATATGGATTTTGTACCAGGTTTTCAGGGTTGGCTTCCATTTCACGTTCAGGAATCGGGAGGATCAGATTACCTGCGTTATAGGGATATTCTCCTATACTGTCCTTCCATCGTTTCAGGTCATGAAGCCTCAATCCCTCCCAGCACAGCTCAAGATATCTCTCCTGTCGGATGGCATCCCTGTCGACACTGGGCAGGGGATTCGTCTTGGCTCTTGCCCTGACGGTATTTATATCATCCAGAGGTGAGGCACCATGGCTTGTACCGGCTTCAAAATTGCCTTCGGCGCGGGTCAGGTACATTTCAGCAAGACGTATAACCGGGAAATTCCTGCGGCTGTCACCGTATTTTGCACAATTGATAAAACCGGAATTGGTCGAACCAATACCTATGTAATACATCTCTGTGACATTATCAATCTGGGTAACTTCCGGAATGGTTTCCGTCATAAGGCCTCCCCTGCGGTCATTTGGACCAAAATTGTCCAGGAAGGCAGAGTTGATTTCCACATCACCTCTTCCCTGACCTGCCAGGGAAGCATAATGAGTGGAAAGGCCACCGTTGCTTTCACCGTGGTTACTGGTCTCTGTCTGGCGGATAGCGAAAACGTCTTCAGATACGAAGCCTTTATTGTTAAATGCTTCCAAAGGATCTTCAACGAGTGCATATTCCCCGGACTGAATCACCCTGTCAGCTTTTTGAGCAGCTTCCTCATATTTTCCCTGTTGCAGGTAGATCCTGGAGAGATATGCACTTGCCGAGTAAGTGGAAATGTAACCATCATTGCCTTCAAAACCATGCAGCATGGTTTCTGCGTCACCAAGATCTGTAATGGCCTGGGCGTAAACCGCTTCTACAGTAGCCCTGGTCGGAAAGGTTACATCTTCTGCTGCGACAGTAGCGGAAAGGATCAGGGGAACAGCGGGCTGGTCATTGGTCTGACCGGCTTCGTAGGGGAGTCCCCAGAACCTCGCCAGCTCAAAGTAAACCATTCCACGGATACCCTTTGCTTCTCCTTCAATCCTCTGCTTCTCGTCAGCGTCTTCAACTACATCCAGGACACCGAGGACGGTGTTTGTAATGTTGATCACCTCGTAAGCCCTGATCCAGTCATCTTTGACCATCAGGTTGGTTGTAGTAATGGCCTTTCGGTTGTATTCGCGTTGTTCCTCGAAGGAACCGACCCAGGAAACATCTCCGGTAGTAGCCAGGAGTTCACTGGCAAAATTGAATCCACCTCCCCATAGTTCACCACTTTCATTGCTGCCAAAGGTCCCTTTAATTCCTTCATAGGCTGAGATTAGCAACAGTTGGACGTCTTCCCCATTGCTAATGGCTGTTTCTGCGCTGATTTGCTGTCTTGGTTCAATGTCAAGGTACTTGTCACAGGATGTAACCATGAATCCTGTCAGCAGTACCGCGATCATGTATTTCACATATATCTTTTTCATCTTCTTTTGATTTTGAGTTATACTGACATTCATCATAATCCTACGGTTATACCAACGGTTATTGTCCTGGCCTGTGGAGCCGTGTAGAAGTCCTGTCCCTGTGAGATGTTGATGGTCGTAGTAGAATAGTTGGTCCCCAGGAAGTTAACCTCCGGATCCCAACCTTCGTAGCTGGTCCATGTAAACAGGTTGGTAGCCGAAGCATAGATCCTCAGGCTGCGAAGCTTCATCCTTTCGACCACTGAAGAAGGCAGGCTGTACCCGAAACTGACACTCCTTAACCTCAGGTAAGAGGCATCATGGAGGTACCGTGAGGAAGCATTGGTCCCGGAAAACTCATTCCCCAGGAATACGGCTTGAGGCACATCTGTAATATCACCCGGCTTTTGCCATCTGTTTAGCTGGTTCTTGGTCTGGTTATCAAGCCAGCCGGATGAATTTGAAGATTGCCACTGACCACCTCCGTTGTATACGCTATTCCCATAAACATAGGATAAGAGGATGTTCAGGTCGAATCCTTTGAAAGTGAATGTATTGGTCATACCGCCAACGAAATCGGGATTAGGACTTCCTACCACCAGGTTTGGTGCGATGTTATAATCGTCCGTGGTTTCACCGTTCTCCAGGTAATAAATGGCATGACCGTTATCCGGGTTCACACCGGCATAACTCCTTGTTACAAATACGCCAATGGGCTCCCCTTCACGCACACGGTTCTCCGCGACAATAATATCGGGTCCGTTAATATCGAGTACTTTGTTCCTGTTCTGGGAGATGTTAAAGCTGGTATTCCACTTGAACTGGCCTACAAGGTTGCTGGTATTTATTACCAGTTCCCAACCCTTGTTCTCCAGGGATCCCACGTTTTCGGTTACGGAAGTAAAGCCGGAGGTAGACGGCAGGGTCCGTGCAAGCAACAGGTCTGTGGTTTTTTTATAATAATAATCGAGTTCACCATTGATCCTGTTCCTTATCAGACCGAAGTCAATTCCAATATCATACTGGGTAGTGTTTTCCCATTTCAGGTCAGGGCTTGCCAGTGTCCATGGCCGTATCCCTGATGTGCCGGCGTAATCAGCTCCCCGGTAGGTTCCAAGGTGATCGTAATTGCCGATCCCTGAGTTCCCAACAATACCATAGCTTCCCCGGAGTTTCAGGAAACTCAGCCAGTTAGCATTCTGCAGGAAATTTTCCCTGGACATGATCCAACCCACTGATGCGGCAGGAAATACACCATAGCGGTTGTTTATCCCGAACCTGGATGAACCATCATATCGCACACTGGCTGTCAACAGGTACTTGTCCATCAGCTTGTAATTGGCACGGGCGAAATATGACAGGTAGGCAAATGCGCTCTCCTCTGACGTAAATGCAGATGCAGTAGTTGCACTGGCAATGGTCTGGAAGGCATCCGTAGGAAAACCGGTTGCCTGGATCCAGTGCAGATCCCTTTCTACATTTTCAAATGTCATACCGGCGATAGCTTCCAAATTATGGTTATTGCCAATTTGCCGTGAAAAACTCAGGTAATTGTTGGTAGTAAGCTTCAATACATTGATAGAG
>JAZGGT010000460.1:0-5967 GCA_036480555.1 Bacteroidales bacterium
CTGAAGCTTGTTTTTTTCCTTACTGACTAGCTCAACATTAGAGAACCGGTCATCGAGCCGGATTTCTAGTGACATATTATTGAATTTTCAAAAGGATTACATTCGCATTACACCTTTTTTCCTGCCAAAATGTTTCCAGGGCGAACTTCCCCCGTTACTCTGGTAAGGCTTCAAGGCCTGCGATTTTAATAATTTTTCATGGTAGTCCACAAAGGCTGTGATAATGGCCAGGTCTTCATCTGTTTTGCTCTGGCCATCACTGGTGGTCACCAGGCTATCAATATTTTCATCAATGAAATGGGTATCGTATTTTCCTTTAATAAAGGTTTTGTTGCCCATGACTCTTTCCAGGAAATTTATGGATGTTTTCACGCCCCCGATCTTGTATTCATGGAGTGCACGTTTCATGCGCCCTATGGCTTCTTCACGTGTTTGGGCCCAGGCAACCAGTTTGGATATCAGAGGATCGTAATAAAGCGGGATTTCGTATCCCTCATAAGCATATCCGTCGGTCCGGATACCCGGACCTGAAGGTTCTGTCATATACCTGATGCGGCCCGGGCTAGGCATAAACTGGTTATCCGGATCCTCCGCATAGATCCGGCATTCGATCGCATGTCCTGATTGAACGATATCTTCCTGTTTCAGGGAAAGTTTTTTACCCGAGGCAATCAAAATCTGCTGCTTCACCAGGTCAATACCAACCACCTCTTCTGTTATGGGATGTTCCACCTGGAGACGTGTATTCATTTCCAGGAAATAGTAATTCCTGTCATTATCAGCGAGGAACTCAATGGTTCCTGCACCTTCATAGTCAACGGCCCTGGCCGCAGCCACGGCATCCTGTCCCATTTTTTCCCTCAATTCAGGTGTCATCAGCGGGGAAGGGGTTTCCTCGATCACCTTCTGGTGCCTCCTCTGTACAGAGCATTCCCGCTCACACAGATGGATCACGTTTCCATGTTGGTCGGCAAGGACCTGGAATTCAATATGATGAGGTGATTCAATATATTTTTCTATGTATACTGAATCATCGCCGAAGGAGGAGAGGGCTTCCGATTTGGCTGCCCGTATGGCATCCAGCAGGTTCTGTTCTTCTTTAACCATGCGCATACCTTTTCCTCCACCACCGGCAGAAGCTTTGATCATTACCGGCAACCCGATTTTTGCAGCTGTTTTTACTGCCTCTTGCTCATCAGAGATGGCTTCTTTGGTCCCGGGTACCACCGGGACACCTGCAGCGATCATGGTTTCACGTGCCGTGATCTTGTCACCCATGGTTGAGATTGCACGGGCTTGCGGTCCGATGAATATGATCCCTTCCTTTTTACACCGGCCTGAAAAGACTGCATTTTCTGATAAAAAGCCATATCCCGGATGGATGGCATCAGCACCGGAATGCTTTGCAGCTTCAATGATTTTGTCAATGACAAGGTAACTTTCATTGGAGGGTGAAGGACCTATAAAATAAGCTTCATCGGCATACCTGACGTGAAGTGAGGACCTGTCTGCCTCGGAATAAACGGCAACCGTGGTTATCCCAATCTCCCTGCATGACCTCATTACCCGGATAGCTATTTCGCCTCTGTTTGCGATTAGAACTTTCTTAATCATAGGAATGAGTAACGGTAAACAGCAAAGATTAAAAAAAAAAAATGAATTCGAGGTAAAGAGGGACTAAAATTAACTAATCAAGAATTGCTAAATTTGACACAATGTTAATCATCCGGCAAATATGGATCATACTAATTGCACAGATTTGCTTTATGCAAGGATATGCAAATAACTTCCATGACGAAAGTCAGGATGACAAAGCAGGCCTGTTTGCCACAGATATGGTTTTGGAGATGGAATTGCATTTGCCATGGGACAGTCTATTGGCTGACATAGGGGAAGACCCGGGATACCACGATGGGACCCTTGTGTTTTATGACAGTACCGGCGCAAAGAAGGAAATCATGGTAGAGGCAAGGGCTCGTGGACATTTCCGGAAAAACCCGGACAATTGTGATTTTCCCCCAATCAAATTGAAATTCAGGAAGAAAAGCGTGGCAGGTACCGCTTTTGAGGGATTGAAAGATATAAAAATGGTGACCCACTGCCAAAATGAAATTCCTGAATATGAGCAGTATGTTTTGCAGGAATACCTGATATACAAGATCTATAATATCTATACCCCACTGAGTTTTAAAACGAGACTGGCCAGGATTCATTACATGAATATGTCCGGGCCACAGGATACCCTTACCCGTTTTGCCTTTTTCCTGGAAAACCCGGAAGATATGGCCAGCAGAAACCATGGGGAATTGCTTGAATTCGAATCTGCACCACAGGATAAACTGGACCAGGATCAGCTGTCATTAATGGCCATTTTTAATTATATGATCATCAATACGGATTACTCCGTTCCCATTATGCATAATGTGGTCCTTGTATCAAGGGACTACTTTGAACCACCCCTTCCTGTTCCCTATGATTTTGACTGGTCCGGTCTGATTAATATTCCATATGACTCACCATATATGGATCACATATCAGGGGTACCAGAAAGAGTCTACAAGGGACCATGTCTCCGAATGAAAGAACTGGAAATAATCTTGTATGAGATGCAACAGAAGAGAATCGAGATTTTAGAACTTTATTTTGAATTTCCATACCTTGATAATGAAAAGAAATCAAGAAATATCCAGGATCTGAATCTTTTCTTCATAACGAGCGGAAACAAAAAACTCGTCAGAGAGGCATTTATTATGGGTTGTCCCAACAAATGACGGATCTTTCTGGTATTTATTTGACTAATCTTCAAATTTTATAGGCAGCCGCAAATTTCAGCTTGATCAAGCATGGATTTTGCTATGCGAAGGTGTGAACAGGGGTGTTTGCATTTGTCCTTCGCAGTTGCCTGTAAATACAGGTAATACAGTGAAAAACAGCCTCTTTCCACTTATCAACAGCTATATGTTAATTATGTTTTATACGTGAATATTTAGTAAATTTATAAAAGGACATATATTTGCGTAGAATTTCCACTGAGTTTAATTAGTCTAAATAAAGGATGAAAAAATTTAAGTTCATCGCTGTGCAGGTTATGCTGATCCTGGTTCTGTTTTTCTGGGATATCGGCTCGATCTTTTCCGGCAGGAAAGGAACACATCCTGCGCAGTCAGGTGAACCGGCAGCCATATCCCGGAAGATACATAATGATATGTCTTCATTTGAAGAGACGGAACGTTTGGATAAGATTATTGCCAGTTTCCTAAAGCGATATAAGATAAAAGGAGCATCTGTTGCTATTACCAAGGATGGAAGACTTGTATATGCCAAAGGTTTCGGATATGCCAATGAGGAGGATGCTGAGAAAGTAGAGCCAGGACATGTGTTCAGGATTGCCAGCATATCAAAATTAATAACGGCTGTCGCGATCATGCACCTGGTTGAAGAGGGGAAAATTGATCTTGGATCAAAGGTGTTTGGACCTGAGGGAATTCTGCATGAGGATAAATTTCTAACATACAGGGATCGCAGGATTGAAAACATAACCATTCAGCACCTTCTGGAACATAAAGCAGGATGGTCCAAGTATTATGGAGATCCTGTCTTCATGCCACACGTTGTAGCCAGAAAGATGAAAGTATCCCTGCCCGTAAATAGTGAAGATGTGATCGGGTATGCACTGACAAGGAAATTAAGCTATACACCGGGAACAAGGTACAGTTATTCTAATCTGGGATACGTAGTACTGGGGCAGATAATCGAGAACATTACGGGTATGGTTTACGAAGATTATGTTAAGCTCTCATTGTTAAACCCACTGGGGATCTGGGATATGCAGATTGGCAGGGGTTATTTCCATGAAAAGGCAGCCAATGAAGTAAAATATTATGAGATAGCGGGTGGCCAGGAGGTATTGGCATTCGACAGTTATGATTCATATGCATCGCGTGTTTACGGGGGTAATGATATTTCCCTGCTCGGTGCAGCCGGTGGATGGATATCTTCACCCGCCGAAGTATTAAAACTAGCCGTGGCCATCGACGGATTTAACTCCAGTCCTGACATTCTGATGCCTGAGACGATTAAAAAGATGACCACCAGGGGACGCAGTAAACGCAATATGATTGGTTGGAAAGGTGCAGATGGCAGAGGAACATGGTGGCGGACCGGAACCCTGACCGGTTCATCTGCCCTGATGGTCAGACAAAACAATGGCATAAACTGGATCATTGTGATGAATACCACAACCTTGAAAAAATCAAAGATACACAGGGAATCATCCAGGACCATGTTCAGGGCGGTCAATACTGTCCAAAGATGGCCTGAATTCGACCTATTTGACCAACCCGTTCCAGCACCTGTCCACTCAAATTTCCTTACCTGGATCGATTAGAAATTGATCAATAATCTCATGTGTATTCCTTGCCCCGTCTGTATCGAGCGTTTTGCTTGATACTTACTCCTAAATACAACTCCGTTCATTCTACTTATCAAAGCGAAAAGTAAAATTTGTAAAATATTTCCTTACTTGAGTAGGCAAAGTCCTATCAAAACCCTACCCTGAAAATAATAGCCGGATTCCCTGGCTTTAACGTTAAGATGTATGGAGTGAACAAAACAAATGGATACTGGCAAGGGATGTAACAATGGCGTGGAAATATGCCTGCACAAGATCAGATGTTGGTAGGGGACTGAAATTAAAGTATTTTAAAGAAGTCAAATAAGCCTGTATTAAGGAATGAATGAAATGAAAACCGTTGAACATTTTTTATCAAGTCAGGTAGATAAAAACAGGACACCTGGACTTCAATACTATTATTTCAACCAGGATGCTATTCTCAATAACTATTGTGGTGGACTTGCCGATATTGAAAAACAGAAAAAAGTTTCTGAGTCGACTACCTTTAATGCTTATTCTGTAACAAAAACATTTACTGCATTATCCATTTTACAACTTGCTGAGAAAGACCTGATTGACCTGGATAAACGGGTAGTTGAATATTTACCCGATTTTCCGTATCCGGCAAGCATTACAACAAGGCATCTGCTGACCCATACTTCAGGAATCCCTAATCCTATGCCACTGAGTTGGATACATACAGAGGATGAACATGGCACTTTCGATTATAAAGAGTATTTCAAAGAAATCTTCCAGAAATATAACAAGATCAAAAAACAACCCAATGAGAAGTTTGCATACTCTAATCTGGGATACGTCCTGCTGGGGATGTTAATTGAAAAGGTTAGCGGGCAGAGCTATACACATTATGTTACCGAGAACATCATTAAAAGGTCAGGTATCAATTCTGATCAGCTTGATTTCATAATCCCGGATGCTGACCTTCATTCTAAAGGATATCAAAAGAGGATCAGTTTCACCAATTTGATCTTTGGGATATTACTTGATAAATCAAAATATATTGATGGAACTGAAGGAAAATGGATATCAGTAAAAAATCATTATGTAAACGGAATTTCTTATGGTGGACTAATTGGAACAGGAAGGGGTTTTGTATCTTACTTACAGGAGCTGCTGAAACCTGATAATGGATTAATATCGGATGAGTACAGAAACCAACTATTCACTGAAAATATAACAATATACAACAAAGCGACTGGTATGTGCCTGTCCTGGTTCAAGGGTGAATTAGAAGGCCATACGTATTTTGCACATGCCGGAGGAGGATTCTACTATTGTGAAATTCGGCTTTATCCGGAATTGGGAACAGGTAGTGTGATCATGTTCAATCGCACAGGCATGACTGACGCACGCTTTTTGGATAAGGTTGATAAATTTAACTTGATACACAAAAATTAGAGAGTAATGAAAAAAATTACGATTACTCTGATAATCTTATTATTTGCTCCCCATCTGTTTTCTCAGGAAAATAATGACTATCTCCAGGAGTGGGAAAAAATGAATGCCTCAAAAGATAAGCTCTATGAAGTGTATAATGATTTGAAATTTGGCAT
>JAZGGT010000461.1:0-2651 GCA_036480555.1 Bacteroidales bacterium
GGTATGGAGAATATACCCCCGGGATATCCCAACCCTCCGACAACTGAAACACAAAAACAATACCTTGTCGATATCACCTGGGAGGTACTGGGTCATGGTGGATCCGGGGTAATTGTATGGGGCGGAGAATGGGTCGGCAGTGATTGTTATATCTATGCAGATAAATGGGGCAAAGGTTCGTCATGGGAGAACAAGACCTTCTGGGATTTTAATTACAACCTCCATGATGGGGTGAACTGGATGATGGTTTTCAGCGGGAAAGTCCCTGTGACATTTAAAGTTGATATGTCAGGGGCTGAAGCATCAGAGGGTGTTTTTATTAGCGGTGAATTTGAGAATTTCCAGGGAGAAATCTGGGCGCATAACAGGATGAGTAAGGAAGGTAACAATGTTTATCAATATACGGCTTATATTCATCCAGGAGCATCCGGTGAGTTCTATTTTTCTAGTGACACCTCCCTTTTCGGACGTGAATCTGTACCGAAAGGATGCACAGGTGAATCGGGCATAAACAGAAGATATAATATCCCGGAAAATTCATCGGGTGAAATATACCCTTTTGTATGGTCCAGATGTGACACCATTCCTCAATACGCGCTTACCATAGATGTAAACGGAAATGGGAGCACATCACCAACTTCCGGTGTATACAGCTCCGGCATTATGGTCAGCCTGGTTGCCAAACCTGAACTGGGGTGGATATTTTACAACTGGACAGGAGATACAACCAGTTCCGAAAACCCGCTGCTGGTTAAAATGGATTCGGACAGGCATCTTACTGCAAACTTCATTATTAAGCCAAAGGTTCCGGTTACATTTAAAGTCGATATGACGGGAGCAGATGCTTCGAAGGGAGTATATGTAACCGGTGAATTCCCGAATCTGCAGGGTGAAACCTGGCAATTGAATAAAATGTACCATGAGGGCGGGAACATCTACAGCTATTCAACTCAAATAAGCGTTGAATCCTCCGGTGCTTATTATTTCCTGAACGATAATCAATGGGGCGAGCGTGAAACAATTCCGGCAGAATGTACTGTTTACTGGAGCAGCGACAGGGGATTTGACATTCCTCTTAACTCAAAGGGTGAAACTTTTGCTTTTGTTTGGTCAAGCTGTGAAGAGATTAAGCCGGTATCTGCTTCTGTTCCTGTCCGGTTAAGTAATGAACCATTACTTGAGATTTACCCGAATCCGGTAATGAATGACCAATTAAATCTGTCATTTAAGGTGGCAGACGAGGTGAACATTTTTATCCTGGATCTGACTGGACGCGTTTTATATAGGACTGATATGAACAGTTCGGTGGCTGGCAGGTACACCATTGACCTTCATTCCTTCAAGGAAGGAGCATGCCTGATAAGGGTTTTCTTCAGGAATCATAATAGGTACGAATCAAAAATGATTGTAATTTTCAATTAGATATGACCGCTTCTGAATACTCCGTTTTTGGGACAGCCAGGTGCGGTATGGACATTCGGATGGCTTCCGGCCCGGATTCAGTTTAACTGCTGCAGTGACAGATTTCAGAGGACAAAAACTGCAATTAAAGCTTTCAGCATGGAAAAAAAGTATTTATTTATTCTCTTGACGGCAATTCTTCTGACCCCCCAAGTATTTGCCCAGCCCAGCACACCGGTTTATGTGGACAGGAACGGGGTGATGAGATGGACGGATACGAAGAAGGGAATAAGCCTTTTCGGTGTGAACTATACTACTCCCTTTGCTCATGCTTTCAGGGCTCATGAATACCTGGGGGTGGATCATAAAAAAGCCATTGATGCGGATGTTTACCATTTTGCACGGATGGGGCTGGATGCGTATCGCTGCCATATCTGGGATTCAGAAATATCTGACAGCATTGGTAACATCATTCCCAACAGGCACCTCGAGACAATTGACTACCTGATTTACAGCCTGAAAAAAAGGGGTATCAAAAGCATCCTTACCCCACTAAAGTTTGGCGAGAATGGTTACCCTGAACCCAATACTTCTACCCCCGGATTTCAGGATAATTATGGCAAGGATGGTTGCCTTAACAACCCTGAATCTTGGCCCTACCAGGAAAGATACCTGGTTCAGTTCCTTGAACATGTGAATCCGTATACCGGGATATCCTATAAAGATGATCCAGATATTATTGCAATTGAGATCAATAATGAACCCGAACATAAAAACGCCGAACTTACACACGCCTACCTGGAAACCATGATAAAGGCGATAAGAAGTACCGGCTGCAGGAAACCTATATTTTATAATATGAGCCACAATTTCCATGTGACTGAGGAGTTTCTGAATGCTGATCTGCAGGGGGGTAGTTTCCAGTGGTACCCGAGTGGACTGGTAGCAAACCATGAACAGCAGGGGAATTTCCTACCGTATGTTGATGTCTATCCCATCCCCTTTTCTGATCACAAAAAGTTCAGAAATAAAGCCAGAATGATCTATGAATTCGATGCGGCTGATATTGGCCGTTCCTATATCTATCCTGCCATGGCAAAGAGCTTCAGGGAATCCGGTTTCCAGTTTGCCACGCAGTTTGCCTATGATCCCATGTATATTGCGTATGCCAATACGGAGTATCAGACCCATTATATGAACCTGGCCTTTGCTCCCCAGAAGGGGCTGAGCCTGATGATTGCCTCGGAAGT
>JAZGGT010000462.1:0-2039 GCA_036480555.1 Bacteroidales bacterium
TAACGCCCCATTTCCAGGAATTCGTTGGTAAAGGTTTTTACACTACGGATGCCCTGCAGGGTTTCTTCAACAATTGTATTGGATTCAGCTACTTCCTTCTGCATCTGCTTTGAATACTTCCGGATAAACCTTCCGAAGAAAAAAACCATCAGCACAATTGCGGGCAGGATAGCGAGCATGAACAGGGTCAGTTCCAGGGAGGTATAAACCAGGAGGCTGATCCCGCCAACAATTATGATCATCTGGCGCAGGAATTCCGCCAGTGTGGATGTCAGGGTATCCTGAAGAAGGGATATATCGGCTGAAATCCTGCTGTTTAACTCCCCCACCCTTCTTTGTTCAAAAAATTTCAGGGGCAGCCTGATCAAATGATTGTAGGTGTCCTGTCGTAAGTTGGCCAGGGATTTTTCTGTTACATTCACAAAAAGGACAGTGCGAAAATACGAAAACACAGATTGGATCACCAGGATGACAACCAGCAGGAGGGCGATCCGGTTTATAGATTCAGCCAGGTTGCCCTGGGTTCCTGAATTAACCAGGTCACCCATCAGTTTCGGAAAGGCAAGGCTGGCAAGGCTGCCCCCAAAGAGAAACAGCAGACCAACCCCGAATTCCACCCTGAACGGCCGGATATACCGGTATAACTTGAACGCATTACTCAGTCCGGTTAAGGTAATCTTCTTCTTTGGAACTTCGGTTTTCATACCAGGAGGCAATATTAGATAAAAATATTCACATGTTTATTCCTTTATTTATTGACTTTAGCTGTCAGTTAGTGTAACTTTATTAAGAACCAAAACCAATCATTATTATGACAAACAGCGTTTATAAAATCATCGAACTGGTGGGGACCAGCACAGAATCCTGGGAAAAGGCAGCAGCCAGTGCCATTGCCAAAGCTTCTGAGACGCTCAGGGATCTGCGTGTTGCAGAAGTATCAGAGCTTGATATGCATATCAAGGACGGGAAGATTGAATATTACCGGGCAAAAATAAAGATCTCTTTTAAATTTGAAGGATAATTCCGACAATTGTGTCAGGATATGTAAAACTTCCACATCCCAGGACCAGTGGAGATCAATCCCTGGAAGAAATCCTCCTGAACAGGAGTTCCAGGAGACATTTCCAGACATCCTCCCTTTCCCCATCTGAGATCTCACAGATCTTATGGGCAGCCTACGGATTGAAAGAACCGGAACGCGGTAAGCGTTATACCGGTAAAGCAAACAGGACCTGTCCCTCGGCCGGGGCAATATTCCCACTGGAGATCTACCTCATAGCAGGCGATATCATCGATATTCCGTCCGGTTTTTATCATTTTATTCCGGATGAACACGCCCTGAAGCTAATCCATGATAAAGACCTCAGGGAAGATCTCTACAAAACTGCCTACCCCCGGGAAATGATCCGTGTTGCACCGGCAAGCCTCATATATATTGCCATTGAGAGCAGGGTCCTGGACCGTTATGGAGAACGCGGCAGACAACGGTATATACCGATGGATATCGGGCATTCTGCACAGAATGTTTACCTGCAGGCCGAGGCATTGGGACTGGGAACATGTGCCATTGGGGCCTTTGATGATGAAGGGTTGATACAGGTGCTGGACCTCCCTGCAGAAGAAATACCCATGTATATCATGCCGGTCGGCTATCCTGTCTGAATCAGGTTTTCTTCGCCAGTTCTATAATATCCCTGGTTTCAAGGGTTTGTTTATCAGCGCCGACTAGTACGGCATTGATCATGGCCCTGCCGACTTCCTCGGTATTTGTCACCGTCTTTGGAAAAAGGAACCTCAGTACAGGGTAGACCGGGGCAAAGATCTTGTAAAACACATAGGATGGCATTTATTTCATTTCAGGATTACACTTCCGGATGACTGAAAATGGGCTTGACATCCTTGATCATTGACAGGATCTCATCCTTGTCAGGGGCTGAGAATTCCTTACTTCCCTCAATAAACTGTAAAGTTTTCTTCATGAAGATGGAATCACCTGCATGTACGGTGCCGGTTATATCCTTTGACAGGGTGAATTGCAA
>JAZGGT010000463.1:0-3894 GCA_036480555.1 Bacteroidales bacterium
TGAAAACATTAAATTGGGTATTCTTCGTTATTCTTTTATGCTCTTTTGCTGCCTGCAAACAATCCAAAACCAAACAGGACCTGGTGGACAAGGCCGCCGAATTGGAAAGCTCAGGAATGTTCCTGGATCCGGCCGGCTTCCAGAAAACTATTGACGGGAAGGAAACTGACCTGTATAAACTCAGCAATGCCAATGGCATGGAGGTATATGTGACCAATTTCGGGGCTGTCATTGCTGCCATCCTGGCACCTGACAGGGAAGGCAATATGGCTGATATCACACTGGGATACAATGAGGTACTGAATTATGGAATGGCTGGTGATGCCAATTTCGGCGCAGTAGTGGGAAGATACGGGAACAGGATAGACGGGGGAAAATTCACCCTCGACGGGAAGACCTATGAGCTGCCGATCAATGAGGCCAACAATAACAACCAGCTTCATGGCGGAAAAAAAGGATTTGGTGAACTGGTCTGGGATGTGGACGGTGTTTCTGAAAACACCATACTGTTAAGCCTTCACAGTCCGGATGGGGATATGGGGTTCCCTGGCGCCCTGGACATGACGGTGGAATATATCCTGACAGATGAAGATGCCCTTGAAGTGGTATACCGGGCGACTTCCGACGCACCCACCGTGATCAATTTGACCCAGCATACCTATTTCAACCTGCTCGGGGAAGGAAAGGGCAGCATACTGGACCATGAACTTATGATGAAGGCAGACCATTTTATACCAATCAATGAGCGTTCCATTCCGACCGGTGAAATTGCTCCGGTGAAGGGCACGCCAATGGATTTTACAAGCCCATTGAAAATTGGTGCACGGGTCAATGAGGATTATGAACAACTGGTAGTGGGAAATGGTTATGACCACTGCTGGGTGATCAACAGGGAAGGGGATGGACTGGCACTTTGTGCCACAGTATTTTGTGAGGAAACCGGCAGGTTCATGGAAGTTCTTACAACAGAACCCGGGGTTCAGCTTTATATTGGCAACTTCCTGAATGGTTCACAGGTCGGGAAATCAGGTGTCGCATATGAGAAACGCACCGGTCTATGCCTCGAGACACAGCATTACCCGGATTCTCCCAACCATCCCAACTTCCCGAGCACTGTATTAAGGCCCGGTGAAGAATACTACACGAAGACCGTCTTTAATTTTTCGGTGAAATAGGGATCAGAACCTGTGGGAGAGGAAGAACTGGGACATGATATAGGCATCGTTCGACTGGGATGCTTTGGGTGAGTATCCGTCAAGATAATCATTGGTAGAAAGCCTGCCGCCTACCTGGAAGCCCCAGAACCAGTCCGCATTGATCCGGTGTCTCATGCCAACACCCCCGACCAGGATAAGGGTATAATTACTGAATGTATCAAGTTCTACAGCATCCTCATGGTAATGGCTGGAAAAAAAGAACAATGGCCCTCCTCCGGCATAGAAGTAAGGCCTGATAATCGGCTTATATCTCATATGCCGTGTCGATCCGAAGCCCCTTCCCTCTTTTAGGAAGAAGTACTCTATCTGACCGGTTGATTCCACGAGGAAAGTATAGTACTTCATCCCCCGTTCAGTATTGTCTTCACCGAAAATCAATCCGAGGTTAACATTTGCTTTTACGGCAAAATGAGCATCCAGCATTCGTCTGAGCCCAAGGGCCACATTGCCCCCAATGCCCAGATTGCCTACGTCCCCGAAAAGAAAGGCAGGTCCAGCCCCAAACTGGAATTCCGTGAGTTTTACCCGTTTTCCCATCTGGCTGAAGGCCGGGACTGACAGCACAAGAAAGGCTGCAACGATAAGGAATTTCTTTTTCATGAAATGACAATGTGGAACAAGCCCGATAAAAATAGCAGGTTCCAAAATCTGAATTAAGCCCTAT
The DNA here is from genome assembly GCA_036480555.1 of Bacteroidales bacterium. GTDB lineage: Bacteria > Bacteroidota > Bacteroidia > Bacteroidales > SM23-62 > SM23-62. Next base: position 1,882 of record JAZGGT010000463.1, read on the forward strand.
AAAATGTTACAGCAGATATTTACGAAGAAAAAGGAAGGAAGGTTACCTCTTAGCCGGTTAATACATCTTATTAATCATCTCCCCGATCTCATTGCGCTTCTTGAGAGAGAATTTTCTCTCCTCACCGCTCTTCAGGACGACATTCAATCCATTGGGCAGGAACCTCCTGACATTGAAGAAAATGACCTCCCGGATATCAGATGGAAGGATCTCCTGGTTATATTTTTCGGCATGACCATTTAAGGTTACAAAATAAATTCGCTGATTTGTCAGGATAAGTTTGCCGCAGATCTTTTCAGTGTCGTCTAAATATGATGAATCACCAGCTTTGATGACAACCTCGTTCGCTTTCAGGGGAATTACCATAGTGCCGGATTTTATTAGGTTTTGACTTGAATTATTACTTTCATATAATGTGCCAAATAAATCAACTGTCTAATTATTTGATAGTTAACGCAACTCAACACTTGCGCTTTAATAATTTAGTGTATCATATGCGAACAGTAGCTGTACGGATTGATACATGGCTGTTTTAGTATATGACGAATTACCCATGTATTCGTTACAAAATAATTTAGACTGAAAAAATTTGAACAATATAACAGAATAAGATATTTTTCTCCTTAAATTTGCGGTGGCAAAATTAATATTCTTTGAAGAAATTCCTAAATATTTTATTTTCATTCCGGCTCATGGGTCTGGTCCTTGTGGCCCTGGCTGTCAGTATTGCAGTGGCCACATTTATAGAAAATGATTTCGGACCAGAAACTGCAAGATCCCATATTTACAATGCCACATGGTTTGAATTGCTGTTCCTGCTGGGTATCATAAACCTGTTTGGCAGCATGATCATCTACAGGGTTATCAGAAAAAGCAAATTGACCATCCTTGTTTTTCACCTCTCATTTATTTTGATCCTGATAGGAGCAGGCATCACCAGATATCTGGGTTTTACGGGGATCATCCACATCAGGGAAGGCCAGAATTCATCTACCGTCATTTCAGACGAAGCCTATTTACGGGTCCAGGTGCTGGAAGAGGGTGCCACCTCCATGGCTTCCAGACCGGTTTTCCTGTCAGGGATAAGGAACAGGAGCAAAATGCTCAAGGTTCCTGCAAAAAACAGTCCTCTGACTGTGCAGTACCTGGATCATATGACCCAGGCAAGACCAACAGTCAGGGCTGTACATGGAGGAGACCCTGCCATTATCCTTGTTTCATCATCTGCCGCGGGAAGGGACTACTATGCCTTCCTTGGAGAGGAGAGCAAGTGGATCGGGGGACAGATATTTCATTTCAATAAGCAAGCCTCTGAGGGTATCCGGATAAAGATGAACGGAGATTCCTTTGCCTTTCTTGCCCCCTACCCTGTCAGACTTTTCAGCATGGCGGACCAATCCAAAAGGGACCTGGCTGCAGATACCTGGCATCCCTTTCATCCCTTGAGAATGTATTCATTCGGTGCGGTCAGCCTTGTACTGTCTGAATATGAACCTGAAGGGGAGGTCCTGGCCATGAAAACATCTGATGAAGAAGGATCGGGCAGAACAGCCCTGTCATTGAGACTTCAGACAGGTTCAGCATCCAGGAACATTACCGTCTGGGGTGGCAAGGGGATATCAGGCGAACCAAAACAGGTGTCGATAGCATCGAAAGAAGTGCTGCTTTCATATGGATCCGTCTCCCGGATCATACCATTTTCACTTGCCCTTGAGGACTTCATCCTGGAGAGGTATCCCGGCTCTGACAGTCCATCCTCCTTTGAGAGCCTGGTGAGGCTTGAAGACCAGGAAATGGGACTGACAGCCAGCCACAGGATCTATATGAATCATATCCTTTCCTACCGGGGATACAGGTTTTACCAGTCATCCTATGATACGGATGAAAAAGGTACGGTACTGTCAGTCAACAGGGACAGGCTGGGGACCAATGTCACCTATGCCGGATATGCCTTGCTCTTCCTGGGCATACTGCTCAGCCTTTTTAATTCCAGCAGCAGGTTCCGGAAACTCA
>JAZGGT010000464.1:0-3789 GCA_036480555.1 Bacteroidales bacterium
CTCTTCTTTTTTTAATTCCGGCAGCCACAAGAGAAGTAATTCCCTCTAAGTTTCTCACTCCGACTGCAGTACCGGCAACATCTGCCTGGGCAAAAAATTCGGAAACCTTATCCTGATCTTCTGTTGCGACAGCTTTATAGTTGTCAATAACCAGGTCAATCTCCTTTTTTGAATATGCATCCAGCAGCCTCAGGGGGTACTTCCCTGCTGCATTCGATTCTGCCACCAGTTCCTTATCATACTCCACAAAGCAGGTCTCATACCCTGCTTCCCGAAAAAGCTGCCCCATAAAACCCCTGCCGATGTTTCCGGCGCCAAATTGTATGGCTGTCTTCATGATTGAATCCCCGACAGATTATTTTTTCCCGCAGGGTGGTTTTAATTCTGCTTCTGCACCAATAGGTATTACACAAAGAACACCAAATGGCTCTGTTTCACTGGCATTGATAAACTGGTGCTCTTCATCACCAGGGACAAACACCGCCATTCTGGGAGAGAGATCATGTTCAGTATCTTTTCCTTTGACTTTGCCTTTCCCGTTTACTACAAAAACCTCATGCTCATGAGGATGATGTCCGTAACTTGTATGTGCACCGGGCGGGATTTCAATATATCTCATCTCAAAGTTAGGAGCTCCCTGTTCACTTGTTAACATCCAGTAGATCTTATTACCAGTGTTTGATTGACACATAATCTCTTCATTGATGTCGGTGATGTACATATTTTCCTGATTTAAAAATTATTAACGTGCTTAAATGTTTACAGATGTATCTCCTTGATCTTATGGTACAGCTCCTTATATTTTCCGAATTTATCTGTATAAATACTGCTGAAATCTGCATCCGGTTCAATCTCATCAATTATTTTTACCCATTCCCGGGAGAGTTCGGAAACCGGTTTCTTAGAATGTGCAGAACAAGCCAGCATTGCAGCACCTAAACAACCTGACTCTTTCACATCCGGGATTATTACTTTTTTCCCTATCACATCTGCCTTGAGCCGGGACAATACATTCGATTTTGCACCACCCCCGACAATGCGTAAAACATCGATCTGAAAACCTGAACTTTCAAGAATTTCAAGGTTCAATCGCATCTCAAGAGCCACACCCTCAAGCAGGGCGCGGATAAACTCCCCTCTTTTAGTGGTAAGGCGCAAGCCGAGAATCGCACCTTTTGTGCCGGTATCAAAATAGGGTGTCCCTGAAGGGGTAAAATAAGGTAAAACCATCAGTCCGGATGGATTCAAATCCATCTGCGAAACGATTAACTCATATGGATCCGCACCCGTTCTCCCTGCCTCTTCCATCTCCCGGGAACTAAATTCATTACGGAACCATTTTAAAATATTACCGCCTGTCAGACTATAAGCTACCGAAACATACAAATCTTTGACCATATGGTCATAAGTACAGAGATTGTTATTACGCAGTTGCTCAGAAAAGACAGGTTCAGAAAAAACCGGGGTAATGCATTCGACTGTTCCTGAAGCATAGATGGCTGATCCAGGACTGACAACCCCGGCCCCTAAAGCTGCACACGGCTGATCATGTCCAGCAGTAACGACAAAAGCATCCTTCGCCAGGCCAAGATCAGCAGCTGCTTTTGAATTTACTTTCCCTGCAAAACTGCCTGATGGTAAAGGAGTGGCCAGTTTTTCCGGCGATAGTTCAATGGCATCCAGTATGTCACTGCTCCACCTGTGTTCCCTCACATCAAATAACATGGTCCTCCCGGCCAGTGACCATCCAATAGCCGGATCAAGGCCAAGACGATATTGCAGAAGATCTTCAAAACATAAAAATTTCCCGGCACTGTTCCATAACTCAGGCATATGATCCTTTAGCCACAGCAATTTAAAAAGCGTATACATCGGATGTGCCGTCTGTCCGGTAATTTGATACAGCCTGTCTGTTCCTAATTGCCCGGGCCATGTTTTCGAGTAATTCTCAGCACGCATATCCATGGATACCATTGCATTGGATAAAGTCTTCCCATTGCCATCCACAGCAGTAAATGCCTCACCCTGACACGAAATCCCTAATCCGGCTACAGATTGGGATTTCACGCGGGAGGTGCATTCCCTGATCACCTCAAAACACTTTGAGATCACTGCATCAGAATCCAGTTCCGCACCTCCGTCAGGAGTAAATAGGACATCGTATAGCCGGTAGGCCTGAGCCAGCTGCATGCCGTTCTCATCAAATATTGCCGCCTTGCAACGGCTGGTTCCTATGTCTATTCCCAGAAAGTTCATATATCATTCAGAAATTAACCATACCACATTTTAAGATAAGACATAACCACAGTCTTCATCTCTTTAAATATTATTTTCTGCCTGTAATTCGAGGTGAAATAATCTATTGAAAGCGATGAAGATTGATCTGTCTTATTGCCGAGCAGTCCTGACCGGACCCATTCTCGGGCCAATTCAGGGCCAATAACTTTCGATGCATTTTCTAACATATCCATGAACAGTATTGGCGATGTATCACGTTCCAGGGCAGTCCAGATATTTACTTTCCGTATACCATCATGAAAAAGATCCTTCAGGTTTTTCTTTGAAACAGAAGAAGTGCCGTGCAGACATAACCTTCCACCTATCCGCTGTGTGATTTCCCGGGCCAACTCATCCCGATACTGCAGAGTTGCTGCATCTGCACGGTGTTCTGTACCCAGATTGGCAACGATTATATCCACACCGGTGTCCCTGAAATAATTCTCAGCCATTTCAGGAGTTGTAAAACTATCTGCACTGGCATCTATTTCATCACAGGCTCCTTCAATCAGGATCATGTCCCTGTTTTTATCAACAAAAGAGGCCGTCTTCGAGGCATTTTCCTTCAGGGATAAAGTTGATGCATCATACATAATCGACGAAAACCGGCTCATCTCCCAATTATGGAGGAAATCCTCATTAATATTCACCTGGACATGATCGAGATGAACCATGACCCGTAATTTACCGTAAGGAGAACCTTCTGATGTAAGCAACTCCAGGTCACTCATAAAAAGTTTCAATCCAAGTTCCCATTGCCTGGCATGTGTATATAAGACAGCCTGTGAACGATGGCCATAATTGACAGTAATGCCAACGATGATGGGTATATCCTTACGGACTGCTCCATCACCGTATTCTTTTGCAGCTGCAAGGATAGCTTCGCACGAGGTCAGATCCTCGGCATTAAATGCAGGCAGCACCCATTTATTTTCTGAAGCTTCAGCATACAATTCCACTACCTGTTTACGATCTGTAATAAGGGGCATAATAATGTATATTAAACTCTAGTAACATTCCGTAATCTCCTGTGGGAGTCCTAATTTTTTCTTCTGAATCAATTTAATTATAATAAACTGAATTCAAAATATTGCACATCAAATTATCCCTCCGGGTCCGGCAACAATTAACATCAATAAATACAAATTTATCCGTTAAATGCACTTTTTTATCAAGCGGGCAGTATTTGAAAAATTTGAAACTAATCCCGAACAATCATTTTTCGTGAATGATCTGTTCATTGACCATTTCACTTCCCCCTTGCATTTCCATCCTCAGACTAAGATAACGTTTATTATATAGGGAACAGGAACATGTTTTGCAGGAGAATCTGTTCATCCATTTCAATCTGGCGAAATCGTTCTAATTGGGGAAAATATGCCCCACACCTTTATTAGCACCAAAAACATTATGAATTGGAAAACGCAATAATTTCCAGTGCGAATTTTTCATTGTTCCGTAAAGAGATGTTTGGTGAAATGTTTTTATCCTTACCGGAGAACCAATTTTTAC
>JAZGGT010000465.1:0-3218 GCA_036480555.1 Bacteroidales bacterium
GAAAACAAAACAGTTTGAGTCAATCAGCACTTTTGCCTATACATCTGACAAGAAACCATCATCCTTCAAGGTAGGGGAAGGTATCACCGGACAGGTTGCAAAGAATAAAACGCTGATGCACCTGACCTCCATACCCGAAGGATATTTGAAGATACAATCCGGTCTCGGGAAATCCTCTCCGACAAATCTCGTGATCATCCCATTGTTGTTAAATAAGGAAACAATCGGGATCATTGAATTGGCGTCTTTTCAGGTTTTTGACGAGGAAACAGTATGGACTTTCAAGAACCTGGCCAAGATTATTGGAAATGCGATTGTAACCAAAGTTAAAGCAGGGGATAAAAAATGATGGAAACCGGGCAGCATAGAGGAAGGTTCGACAGGAAACATTGGATCATGCTGATTGCGATAATGTCAGGATTGTTATTCCCATTTGCCTCCATTCTCATTATTATACTGCAAACCAAGGTCTTTTTTACATTCAAAAATATTTTCAGGATCCATCTTGACCACCCTGAACTATTTATACTTTATATCTTACCCCTTATCAGTGCATTTATCGTTCATTTTCTATACACCCGCCAACAGAAGAACCAAAGATATTCTCAAAAGATAATCAGTAAAAAAGATGAGACGATAAACCGGAATGCCCAATTTGCCAACGAAATAGGCAAAGGAAATTATAGTGTACATATTATCCCGGAAGGGGAACAGGATGTCCTGGGAAAATCCCTGCTCGTCATGAAGGAGAACCTGCTGGCCAATTACAGGAAAGAATCCATACAAAACTGGATCTCTGAGGGGAAGAACGTGATTTCGAATATTCTCCGTCTATATAACAAACTGGAAGAACTCGGAGATCATATCCTGGAACACCTTGTCAAATACATCGATGCCATTCAGGGTGCTATTTATCTGTATAATGAGGAAGAAGATTCCCTGGTAAGTTTATCCACCTATGCCTACCACCGTAAGAAATATATCGACCAGCAATTCAATGTAGGTTTTGGACTGATCGGTCAGTGTGCCTATGAGAGGGATTATATCTACCGGACCGAGATCCCCGATGATTATTTTACCGTCTCATCCGGGCTCCTCGGTGAGAAAAAACCTGCAAGCCTGCTCATCGTACCCCTGATCTCAGATGATACGCTCCAGGGAGTTGTTGAAATTGCATCCCTGAGTCCAGAGATCCCTGAACAGACAATTGATCTTGTGAAGGAACTGGGGGATATCATTTCCCGGACCATTTTCAACCTGAGGGTAAACCAGAAGACTGAAAAACTGCTGCAGGAATCCCAGAAAATGACCGTCGAGCTGCAATCAAACGAGGAAAAGCTCAAGGAGAATGCGGAAGAAATGAGAGTGACCCAGGAAGAATTGAAACGTTCCAATGAGCAGCTGGAGGCCCAGGTACAGGAGGTGGAAAATGCTCAGAAAAGACTACACTGGTTGCTTGAAAATGCCTCCGAGATCATCACCATTTATGACAAGGATCTGAAGATTACATATGTAAGTCCATCTGTAATCAGGATCCTGGGGTATTCCCCGAAAGAGTATATGAAAGGCAAGGATTTCGAACGGCTCACACTGGATGACCAGGAAAGAATTATGGAATTGTTCGATATGACCGTAAAGGATCCATCCATTACGCCTACCATTCAATATAATTATATCAGAAAAGATGGTCAGCAGGTTGCCCTGGAGTCAAAATTCAGGAACATGCTGAAAGATCCTTCTGTTAATGGTATAATCCTGAATATCAGCGATATAACTGAAAAACGCAGAGCTGAAAAAGAAGAACGTCTTCGGACCAGGATGCAATCCCTGTCTGAAAACTCCCTGGACATGATCATCCGGCTCAGTTTAGACGGACGCTTTCATTATGCCAATCCAGTGGTTGAAGATTACCTGGGGAAAACCCCTGCAGAGCTTGTCAACCAGAACATAAAAGACAGCGGTCTTCCTGCCGGACTGGCAGAATATTTTGATCAGGCCATCATCTACATGAAGGAGCATCCAAAGAAGACCAACAATGAACTGATCATTCCCATTCATGCAGGAGAGAGATCGCTTGACAGGATCATGCGCATGGATGCCATACCTGAATACAGTGACAGGGAGCTGGAAACCATCCTTATCGTCGGACATGATATAACTGAAGCCAAGAGTATTGAAAAAGAGATCCAGGTAAAGAACCGTAAGATCGAGGATAGTATCAATTATGCCGAACGGATACAAGGCAGTATCCTGCCAGGCATACGCCAGATACAGGAGTTTTTTCCCAAATGTTTTATCTATTATAAACCCCGTGATGTGATATCCGGGGATTTCCCATGGTTCTTCCCGGATGGTGACCTGGTTTACCTGGCTGCAGTTGATTGTACCGGCCATGGTGTACCGGGAGCATTATTGTCCTTTGTTGGTTACTTCCTGTTAAACAATATTGTAGATCACCAACCCGGGTTTACAGCCGCTCAGATCTGCGATAAGTTGCATGCCGGAGTGAGGAAAACCCTGAAACAGGAATCGGAAGATGCAGATGCAAGGGATGGTATGGATATAGCGTTTTGCAAGATCGATCTGAAATCACGGGAAATACATTATTCAGGGGCCCATCGCCCGCTTTACCTGCTACATGATGGTGAGTTGATGGAGTTTAAAGGTGACCGAAAAGCCATCGGGGGCATTCCGAACAGGAAAAAGCCTGAAAGTCCCTTTACCAACCATGTCGTTCCTTACGGTACAGGGGACAAAGTCTTCTTTTTTACTGACGGGATGCCTGATCAGCTTGGCGGACCTGAAAACAAGAAATATACTCCAGGCAGGATCAGGGATATCATCACAGATAATCCAGGGTTTACCATGAACCAGTACAAGCATTATTTTTCTCAGGATTTCGAAGATTGGATGCAGGATGCAAAACAAATAGATGATGTGCTTCTCATAGGCATTGAATTTTAGTTATCAACAAAGATGGAAAGCGGTTTTCTTGAATTCGTATATGATTTCTATAAATCCATGAAGGCGCATGAGATCAAACTGGTATATGAGGGCAGGGTAACCCAGCAGATCACCAAGGCATTCATCGCACTTGCCGAGGCCCAGATGGAAGAAAATGCCGAAGCCTCCAGTGTCCAGCGAAAAGTCTTCCATGTCATGGTCGAATGCCTTCAGAACATCAGCCGGCATGCAGATGAGTATGAATCAGGAGAATC